>JAUWBX010000196.1 GCA_030609625.1 Phycisphaerae bacterium | reverse complement strand
AGGCTATATCCTTTGATGTATCCGATTGGATATAACTATTCGATGCGAGCGGCAACAGCACCGCAAGGTGTCCTGTGGGGTAAAACCCCGCTATGGTTCGTATGGATTTTGGCTGTTCTGCTTTTGGTATCCGCCGGCATAACTTACCGTGTTCTGGCAGCCGGCTTGAAGCGCATCGTTGATACCGCCATCACGCTGCCCGTACCTCTGAGTGCCTTCCCCTCGCAAATTGGCAACTGGGTCGGCAAAGATTTGTCCATTCCTAATACTACTAAGGAATATATGGAGAAGAACTTTGCGGATGATTTTGTGAGCCGGAGATATATTAACTCTGTCACCAGGGCATGGGCCGATGTTTATATCGTATATTGCTCGTCCCACCCAGGGGGCATACTGGGTCATCGACCTCGGGTGTGCTATCCCGGATATGGCTGGATCCATGATGGTACAGAACCCTCGCAATTTATCTCGCGAGCCGGCCGACAAATACCTTGTTTGATACATCGCTTCCATAAACCCGCTCCAACGAACGAGCAGAAAGTTGTCTTGAGCTTCTACATCTTGAACGGCCAGCTTACGGCTGATGAGAATGTTTTTTCCGGACCACTTGGTCGAAGACCCAACATTGCCGGAGACTGGGCTCGATACGTGGCACAGGTTCAAATAACTTCGGCGCTGGAGAATTCCATCAGAACGATAGCGAAGAATGTAACAGACTTGGTTCTGGATTATCTCCCAAACGAAAACGGCAAAGTCCGGGCGGTTGAATACAGCAACATCAATAGATGATGTTTTGAAATAGACCGGCCCATTGCCGGTGAAAACCGGCATTGGGATAGTGGCATAAGTTGTGTTGTTACTGGAAGTTACATTGATTTTTTCAATGCAACCGACGGGGACGGAGTATAGCTGTCCCTATTTGAATAAAAAATAATTGTTATGAAAATGCTTATCTGGAAAATGATGACGTAATGCGGCGAAAATGTCCTCTATGAATGAGTAACAACGATTTGTTCGATAGTTTTCAGGTAGAATATGAACGAAATTATAATTGAACCTAACAAAAGCTTGAAACGCTTCTGGCAGGAGCTTTGGGCGTATCGAGAACTCTTTTATTTTCTGGCATGGAAAGATATCCTCGTACGATACAAGCAGACCGTGATTGGTATTGCCTGGAGTGTAATCCGCCCGTTATTGTCGATGGTTATTCTTACCGTAATTTTCGGTGGGGTCGCCAAGCTGCCGTCCGGGAATACGCCCTATCCCATACTCGTTTGTGCAGCGATACTTCCCTGGCAGTTTTTTAGCAGTATCCTCACCCTAAGCGGTAATTCGCTGGTTGCGAACCGCAACATGATTACTAAGGTCTATTTCCCACGTATCATTATCCCCAGTACGTCGATGGTGGTTAGCTTCGTGGATTTCCTTATAGCATTTGTGATTCTCGCGGCTTTAATGCTCTGGTATGGTTTTTGGCCAAACTTGAAGATTCTTGTTCTGCCCGCGTTGTTGCTCCTTGCTGCTTTGACATCGCTGGGAGCAGGGTACTGGATTGGCGCTCTGAATGTCAAGTATCGTGACTTTCAGCACATTGTGCCGTTCATAGTGCGATTCGGATTGTACGCCTCACCCGTAGGCTTCAGCAGCAGCTTAGTACCGGAAAAATGGAGGCTGCTGTACTCTCTCAACCCTATGGTAGGAGTTATCGACGGCTTCCGCTGGGCACTGTTAGGAAAAGAAGCAAGCCTCTACCTGCCAGGGTTCTTAGTCTCCATAGGACTTGCTATAACGCTCTTTATCACCGGAGCGTTATTCTTCACCAAAACTGAGCGCAAATTTGCAGATATTATTTAAATAGAAAAATGAACGCTGTTATCAAAGCAGAAAACTTAGGCAAAAAATATATCATCGGCCATCAAAAGCAGAGGGGCGGTGCGACCCTGCGGGATTCAATGGCACATACGGCCAGAGGTATTTGGCAGCGTGTCCGCCATCCGCTCTCGCCCAATCGTGAATCAATTGATTTGGAAGAATTGTGGGCACTCAAGGATGTCAATTTTGAAGTTCAAGAGGGAGAGCGTCTCGGCATAATAGGCCCTAACGGCGCAGGCAAATCGACACTTCTTAAGATTCTCAGCCGGATTACCGAGCCGACCACTGGAAAAGTTCGCATTAAAGGCCGTGTATCCAGCCTCCTGGAAGTTGGAACCGGCTTTCACCCGGAACTTACAGGACGGGAAAATATTTTTCTCAATGGTGCCATTCTTGGTATGACCCGACAGGAAATCAAGAAGAAATTCGATGAAATCGTCGCCTTTGCCGAATTGGAAAAATTCTTAGATACGCCGGTAAAACGCTATTCCAGTGGTATGTATGTCCGGCTGGCCTTTGCCGTAGCTGCTCACTTAGAGCCGGAAATATTGATTGTGGATGAAGTCTTAGCTGTGGGAGATGCCTCTTTTCAAAAAAATGCCTGGGAAAGATGGAGAATGTGGCACAGGAAGGACGAACGATAGTTTTTGTGAGTCATAATATGGCGGCAGTGAGAAGCCTGTGCGAAAGAGTAATCTTTCTTGATGAAGGGAAGATTGTTTTGAATGGTTTGGCTGGTGCTGTTGTGGATGACTATCTGGAACGTAGCTTTGAATTTCAGTATAAAGACCAGGTGGATCTGAGAAATTGGACACATGACCGGATCACACCAGGGAGCGCACGGGTCGTGGCCGCCCGCATCCTTAATAAGGATGAGCAGATTGTATCTGTTTTCAATCTATATGACCCTATTAGTTTTGAGGCTGTTCTTGATAATTTACCTTTGAATGGATTTATTCTTGGTTTCTCCGTGCAAAACAGAGAAGGTGTTTTTGTCTACCACCTGCGTATCCCTCCTGAGGTGGTTGCTTCCGCATCCCTTGGCAAGAAGCTAACTGTTCGTGCTACTATACCGGAGCTCAAAATTGTTGAAGGCGATTATTTTGTAAATATCTGGCTTGGAGATCATTTCAACAATTTACACGACCGCGTTGGAAAGGCTTTGATGTTCCGCGTGCGTAACCAAGGAGTCACCAGCACGAAGCTTGTTTCTATCATACACGAAATAGCAGAATGGGAAATATGTCCAGGAGAAAACCAATGAAGACGAAGAACGACTTGGAAGGTTTGCATATGGAGCTGTATGGCAAGCCTCCAGGTGCGACGAAAGCAAGGTACGAAGCAGACCCAATTAAGATCGCAACGGCCCCATTGATTGTAAGAGAGATGATCCAGGTAGCGCGGCCTAATAGTCATTTAGACATCGGTTGTGGAACAGGGATTTATGTCGAAGAGTTCCGAAAGCAGGGTGTGGACTCTATAGGCGTCGAGGGCAATCTAGCCGTTAAGCCTATCTTGAAAACAGACCCGAAGATGATACTTTTCCATGATCTTCGTTCACCTCTGTCTTTCGAAGGCAAATTTGATCTTGTGACATGTGTTGAGGTCGTCGAACATATTGCCGAACAGTACGTGGAGGTTCTTGTGTATAACCTCACACAATACTGTCGAAATTGGCTGATTATAACAAGCGGTACAAATTCCCATGGGCAAAATCCATGGCATCTTAACGAGAAGCCGCCCGATTACTGGATTAAGCGCATAGAAGCGAAGGGTCTTCATTATCAACCTTGGATTAGCAGACGTCTCAGGCGTCTTTACCGCGAGCGGCTCAAAGGAAAAGGGCTCTCTTGGTTTGGGACATGTTTGCTGGTTTTTTCACGCAAGCGGTTTAAGCCGTCCAGACGAGTGAGGTTGGCGGTAATGAGTTCCTTTATTGCAAAACCCATCAAGAAGATACGAAACTCATTCCGTCTTGAGCATGACATTCGCTCTCGAAAGAAGCAAGAGAAGGCGACACTCGCTCAGGATTCGTCTGGAGACTACTCTGAGATTTGGTCTAAATACGGACAGGGACAAGTTAAATTAGATGGCCGATTAGATTACAAGATTGGAATCCTCAAGGGCCAAGCAAAAGAATTTGAAATGTACATCCATGCTTGTCAGGAATTAGATGTTCGATATGCAGTTATTGACTTGACAGCAAATTCATGGCTGGAGGAGATTGGACTGGCTGATTGCGATGCCTTTTTAGCCAGGCCACCTCACTGGATATCAGTTTGGAGAAACATGTATATTGAGCGGGTGCAGATCTTGGTCAGCACTCTGGGCAAGGTTATCTTTCCTTCGTTGCATGAAATTCTTCTTTATGAAAACAAGAGAATGATGGCATACTGGCTAAAAGCAAATAGTGTGCCCCATCCACGAACTGACATTTTTTGTGATAAAAGCGAGGCACTAATCTTTGCACGGTTGGCTAAGTACCCGATAGTTTATAAAACAACCATTGGCTCGGCGGGTTCTGGGATTCGGATTCTTAGAAATTTCAGTGAAGCGGAGAATCTCATTACGGAAGCCTTTGAAAAGGGCGTTGTGCGTGATCCGGGTGACAAGCGTGACAAGCAATGGGGGTATGTTCTGTTTCAGGAGTATATTCCTAATGCACGGGAATTCCGAATCATTCGTATCGGTGATTCGTACTTTGGACACGAGAAGCTCAAGAAAAACGGCATGCACAGCGGATCGATGCTCGTGCGCTGGGGTCCTCCACCTCGAGATTGCTTGGATATGTGTTTTGAGATTTCAGAAAAAGGAAACTTCCGGAGCATGGACTTCGATGTACTTATGACAGAAGATGGGCGCTTCCTGGTCAGTGAATTACAATGCGTGTTTGGTTCATACAACCCTTCACAAATGTATATTGACGATACACCAGGTCGTTACCGGAGAATCGGGAACGACTGGGTTTTCGAAGAAGGACTATTTTGTCGAAACGGATGTGCGAATTTGCGCTTGGTAGAATTTTTGAAAATGCTAAATAGCTCGGAACGAGACAGAACGTTATGAAAATTGCGATTGTCGGCAGTGGACATGGTGGGTGTGCAATGGCGGCAGTTTTGGCCATGCAGGGGCACCAGGTCGCTATTGTAAAATTAGGGACAGCCTTACACATGGAAAACTTCAAAGTTCTTCGGGAACGAAAGAGCATCTGCTTATCTGGCATAGCTGGTCAAGGCGAGTTTCTGCTGGATCAGGTTACGAATGAACCAGCTGAGGTAATTCCCCAAGCTGAAATAGTTCTTGTTTATTATGTGGGCAATTATCATCCCTTAGTGGCGAAACGCCTTGCCCCCTATCTCCACGAAAGACAAACGGTAGTTATAAATCCCGGTTATGCGGGAAGCCTTCTTTTTGTAAAAGAGATGCGTGCATTGGGCAATACATCTTCTCC
>JAUWBX010000223.1 GCA_030609625.1 Phycisphaerae bacterium | reverse complement strand
GAATCGGGATTGAAATAGCTAACTGGTATTTGATAAGGAAACGAATATGAATGTAAAGAAAACATTTGTCAGGATATTTCCGGCTGCTGCTGTATTTGTGTTCTGCTTGACAATATTTGCGGCACAATGTGAGGGATGTTTTTCGATAGTAGTAGGTAAGGAGGCTTCGGTTGACGGATATGTTATTATAGCCCACAACGAAGATGATACCCCCCCTCAAATTGTAAACCATCACAAAATACCACGTAAAAAACATTTCCCCGGAGAAAAAGTAAATCTCCTAAACGGTGGCCGGTTGGCTCAGGTTAAACAAACATGGGCTTACATTTGGTCGGAAATGCCGGGCATGCTTTTCTCCGACAGCTACATCAATGAATGGGGCGTCAGCATCACATCGGACAACTGCCCTTCACGAGAGGACAAGCCCCAAATCACCAATGGCGGGATAGGCTATATGCTGCGGCGCCTGGTGGCTGAGCGAGCTAAGACTGCACGCGAAGGTGTCTTATTAGCTGGAAAGCTGGTGGAACGCTTCGGCTACATCGACTCCGGCCGAACGTACATCATCTGTGACCCTGACGAAGGATGGCTCTTCTGCGTCGTCAATGGCAAGCACTGGCTGGCTAAACGGGTTGGTGATGACCAAGTGGCAATGGTAGCCAACACATATACAGTACACCAGGTTGACCTCTCTGATAGGGACAACTTCCTGGCCTCGAAAGATATCATCAAATATGCCGTTTCGAGGGGCTGGTACAACCCAAAAGAGAACAGACCGTTTGACTTTGCTGTTGTTTATTCAAATCCTGAGTCCGCTTCAAGTTTTTCCAACTTCGGCCGACAGTGGAGTGGCCTTAGATATATTGCTGCCGAGCCGATACCACTCGGTCCGAAACTGCCCTTTTCGGTCGTGCCGCGACGCAAGGTAGGTGTAGCTGAGATTATGCAGGTTCTACGCCACGATTTTAAAGGAACAAAGACTCAATCCGTATCACTACTAAAAAGCCCACAGGAAGGTGGCTGCCCCATCTGCAGCGGTGCCACCCAGACCAGTTTTGTTGCTCAGTTGCGCAGGAATATGCCTCTGGATATCGGTATTGTTTACTGGACTTGCCTTGCTTCGCCTCGGACTTCGTTTTATATTCCTTTTCATTTCGGTATTTCTGAATTCCCCGCAGGATTTTCCTCAAAATCACAAAGACCATCGAAAATCTTCTATAATGAAAAGGCCGGTCGTCCTTTCCAGACCGACCCACTCCAGGCTTTTTGGATGTTCTCCAATTTTTACAATAAGGTTTTTGGTGCTTCTGCTAATACAATCAGCCAGGTAAAAGCTCTCGCTGAGGGGATTGAGAATAATGCTTTTACTCTACAGAAGCCACTTGAAGAAGCTGCTTGCCGGCTATACACAAAAAATAAAGTAGCAGCGATGCGAATGCTGGCCAACTATTCCAATGGAATCTACCTGTCCTCTGTAGAGGCGATGCATAGTGTGTTATCGGAAAAGTAATGTAGTGCCGTTTCTAATAAATTTGTATAACTTTTACTGTTCTGTCATTCCGGCCTTGAGCCGGAACCCAGAAATAAAGAAAATGGATTCCCGCTTTCGCGGGAATGACAAAATATGACAATTACTTTTTAGAAACGGCAGTAGTGACCAAGCAATACTGCCCAAGATAGTTATTTGTATGGTGGATAAACTATGAACAAGAACAAAAAGATAATTTTGTGGATTGCAATTGTTGCACCGGCAATATTGGTTATCGGTTGTCAACAGCAAGCAAAAATGTTGGCGGATGCTAAACTCAGGAGAAAGGCCAATCAATTAGCTCAGAAATGTATCATCGTTGATACTCACCAGGATGTACCATACCGTCTCCTGAAAAAGATGGAGGATATTTCAAAGAGAACCGAAGGCGGGGAATTTGACTATCCAAGGGCACGAAAAGGAGGTCTTAACGTGGTATTTATGGCTGCCTATGTTCCTGCTGAATACGAAAAAGAAGGTGGAGCCAAGACTTTTGCCGACAAACTAATTGATATGATAGAAGGTTTTGTTGAGACCTGGCCTGACAAGTTTATTATGGCCAGGTCGGTTGCAGATGTGAAAGAACAGTTTGGCGATAGTAAAATATCTCTCGCTATGGGAATAGAAAACGGCTCAGCTATTGAAAGTAATCTTGACAACCTAAAATACTTCTATGACCGCGGCATCCGTTATATTACCCTTGCACATTCAAAGAACAATCATATTTGTGATTCATCTTATGATGAAGAGCAAAAATGGAATGGCTTAAGTCCTTTTGGTGCGGAAGTTGTTTCCCAAATGAATCGTTTGGGGATGCTCATAGATGTCTCACATGTTTCAGACAAAACATTCTACCAGATAATAGAGCTTTCAAAAGCACCTGTGGTAGCCACGCATTCATCTTGCCGCTATTTTACTCCGGGGTGGGAGCGTAATATGGACGATGAAATGATAAAACTATTGGCGAAAAAAGGAGGGGTAATTCAAATCACTTTTGGTTCTATGTTCGTTAATGAGCAAATAAACAGGAAACTTGCGAACCGCAAAAAACACATATTAGAATATATTGAAGCTAATAATTTACAAGGCGATGAGAAAGACAAATACACTAAGAAATATGTGAAAGAAAATCCAATTGGCGATGCTGATATCTCAGATGTTGTTGCAAATATTGACCACGTTGTAAAATTGGTTGGTATTGAGCACGTCGGTTTGGGTTCCGATTTTGAGGGTGTTGGAGGCAAGCTCCCTGATGGCTTAAAAGATGTTTCCTGCTATCCGAACTTAATCTATGAGCTTATGAAAAAGGGTTACACTGAAAAAGATATAAAGAAGATTTGTTCCGGCAACTTCTTCCGTGTATGGTCGGAAGCCGAAAGGACTGCTCTTAAACTACAGTCAACTAAATAGCTTTAAAGCTTGCCTGTGTTCACTCACACTTTCAAGCCAGTGAAGTCCACTTCAAGTTTTTTATTCTCCCGGACAACCTCGTCCCAGGTAAGTTTGGTGTTTCTCTTCGCGGCTTCCCGTCCCAGAATGGTCGTCAGTGTAGCATTTACACTTGGCTCAACCGTCGGGTTCTCATAAATACCGTTCGAGACAGATTTATAGAAGGTATCAATATTCCGCTCTGCCCCGCAGGGATAGAGGTTTATCACTTCGCCTCCACGGTAACCGCCTCGATTACCTAATATACGGACGCGTCCCGTATAGCCGGTTTCAAGATACCCTTCCTGGCCCTGTGCAAAACAATCGCAGCGAAACTCAAAGCGGTTCTTCAGATGCTCCCCCCGATGGTTGAGGATAAGCCCATCTGCAAACTCAAAAGTAACCGAATAGACATCATGAGAATCCCCGTGCGGCTGGCGTCGCGTAATGCGGGAGCTGCCCATGGCACTGACGGGAGTCTGACCGGCAATCCACAAGGCAACGTCAATCGCATGGATACCCGCATTCACAAGATAACTGCCGCCCAGCTCATTGTCATTGACCCAGATTAGATGCTGGAGCCGACTTTCGATGCTCGCCGTCTTTGGGGGGTCGCGGAAACTCTCGTCATTATATTCCGAACTTAGCATTCCGACTCTGCCAATCACGCCCTCTTGCACTCGCTTGACGCCCTCAATGTAAAATGGGTCGGTGCGGGTTTGAAAATCGACAAGGAAGACCCTTTTGTTTGCTGTAGCTCTTCGGGCCATCCCGGCTATCTTTAAACACCCAGGCACATCACATGCTAACGGCTTGGCGATATAAACATGGCAGCCTGCTTCCACAGCCGCCTCCACATGTTCGGGGAAACAATAAGGTGGTGTCTCTAAAAACACCGCATCTACCTTACTGGTGATAAGTTTTTTGTAGCCGGACAATCCGGAAAACCGACGTGCTTTGGGAACCTTAAATTGTTCTCCAGCGGCCTCGGCCACGTGGGCAAAATAATCCGCCACAGCGGTAATTTGATACCCCCCATGCTTTTCTAACATTCCGGCAATCATTTTCCCACGACTGCCCAGGCCGACACAGCCTGCCTCGATGCGAGAGTTGGCCGGTCCCGGCGCGCCGGGACTACCGGGCTTGACAATCGTAAAGGAAAGAGCGGCCGCCCCCGCACCCGACATGAAACTACGACGCGTCAGAAGCCGAGACGAAGTCGTGTCCCGGCGGGTACGTTTGGTCCGTGTTTTTTCTACCTTACTCATACTATGGCCCCTTTAATAGATGATTAGGGTTCCTCGATTACTGTGCTTAATCACATAGCCAAGCCTCCTGACTATGCCATAATACCAAATACATTGTAAAATTATAACATTTTAGAGTCTTGTTTTTAAGGGGCCACTACGGTATGCGTAAGAAAAAAGTCTCCTCGGTAAAATTATACCAAACCGATATGATTTGGTATATTATGGAAATAGAAAGAATTAAGAGTAGTATTTGGTTGCTGAATGGGAAGTGGAGTAAAAAGCTATGTACACAAAGACATTCTGTAAATTAAGCATTATGGTTTCACTGATAAGCTGCTGTTATGCCGCAGATTTAGGGATTGCAAATGAGGTAATGAATCCGAGTGGAAAACAGTGGTCGCAAGAGAAGGCCTGGCAGTGGTACAAAGGCATCAGACCGATTCGCGGGTGCAATTACCTACCTCGTACGGCTGTCAATATGACCGAGATGTGGCAGAAGCAGACTTTCGACCCAAAGACTATTGACCAGGAGCTTGGCTGGGCCGAAAAGGCCGGATATACTGATGTGAGGGTCTTCCTGCAATATATGGTATGGCAGGATGATGCGGAGGGACTCAAGAAACGAATTGGTGGATTCCTGACTATTGCCGACAAACATAATATTAAAACCATGCTCATTTTGTTTTGTGATTGTTCTTTTGCAGGAAAGGAACCTTATCTTGGCAAACAGCACGCTCCTGTCCCTGGCGTCCACAACAGTCAGTGGGTTCCCAGTCCGGGCTTAAAAAGAGTAACAGATCGAACCGCCTGGCCCAATCTTCAAAAGTATGTAAAAGATATCATAGGAAGCTTTGGGAACGATGAACGTATTATGGTCTGGGACC
>JAUWBX010000378.1 GCA_030609625.1 Phycisphaerae bacterium | reverse complement strand
ACATAAAATCCGAAATTCGAATATTGAAATCTGAAACAAATTCAAATTTCAAATGTTCAAATTTTCAGAGCTTACTGCTTTGGTCATTTGAACTTTAGTCATTAGATATTGTTTCCACCACAAGGTGTCCTGCGGAGAATTTCGAGTTTCGTGCTTCGGATTTAGGGTTTTTATGAGACTATGGGTCAGAAAGTATCGCCAATAGGTTTTAGAACGGGAATAACACTTGGTTGGCAGAGCACTTGGTTTGCTCCGAAGGCCGATTACGGTGATTTTCTTGTCGAGGACCAGAAGATTCGTCAGTATGTCGATAGTAGATTTAACCGTCGTATGCCCAAAGGTGCAGTGGCAAAGACTGAAATAATCCGGACTCGCAATGAGGTAAAAGTAACATTGCACAGCGCTCGGCCCGGTGTGGTCATCGGCCCAAGGGGTGGTGAGGTCGATAGGTTTCGGGAAGAGCTTGAAGAGATGACAGGTCGAAAGATAAGTGTCAACGTAATCGAGATAAAAGAGCCTGACCTCAACGCCGCTTTGGTGGCTGAATCAATTGCTGAGCAGTTAGGTAAGCGAGCTTCATTCAGACGTACGATGAAGCAGTATTGCGAATCGGCGATGAACGCCGGTGCCAAAGGAGTTAAGATTATCTGCTCGGGACGGCTGGCAGGCTCGGAGATGGCCAGGAAGGAAACGCAGAAGCTTGGCAGTATTCCGCTGCATACGTTAGACGCCAATGTAGATTATGCTGTGGCAACGTCAAGGACAACATACGGAGCGATTGGCATCAAAGTTTGGATTTATAAAGGCAAATTCGGTGAAGAAATTGTGCAAAGCCCCCATCGTCGTCGTCGTCGCCCACCAAGGCGTATTGGCCCGGCAACGAGGGACAGCGGCAGGTCCAGAGCCGTGCCGACACAGGACAGCAAGAAGGCTGCTTCACCTAAGGCTAAGGCGGCTGCCGCGCCTAATGTGGCTGCCGCGCCTAATGTGGCTGCTTCGCCGCCGGAGCCGGACAAAGGCCGGCCAGAGGATACAAAGGCAAGTTGAAAAACAGGTCTTTTCGCGAAAGAAGGTGCTTTCTTAAGTACGCGTTTTACAAGGGTCTAAAAAAATGGCAATGATGCCCAAAAGAGTTAAATATCGTAAAAGCCAACGCGGCATAATGAAGGGCAATGCCTCAAGGAGCAATTTTGTGGCGTTTGGTGAATACGGCTTACAGGCCTTGGAGACGAGCTGGATAACCGCAAGGAACATTGAAGCCGGCCGAGTTGCAGCCACTCACTTTTTGCATCGCGAAGGCAAGGTCTATATCAGGATATTTCCGCATAAGCCGGTAAGTTCCAAGCCGTTGGAAACCCGAATGGGCAAAGGTAAAGGCGAGCCGGAATTTTGGGTCGCCAGAGTCAGGCCCGGACAGGTTTGCTTTGAAATAGGCGGAGTAAGTGAAGAGGTGGCAAAGCAGGCGCTGGTCAGGGTCGCTCATAAAATGCCGATTCGGTGCAGGTTCGTTAAGCGAAGACATTTATTGTAAGAGGAAAACTTCAGATGAAAGCGCAACATTACAGAGAGATAAGCCGGGATGAGCTTGAGAGTGAACTGGAAGAGATTGAAAGGCATTTGTTTGATTTGCGTTCGCAGGCGGTTACGGAAAAGCTTGAGAACTCCAAAGCCGTAATTAACGTCAGGCGTGATATTGCCAGGATTAAAACGATAATGCGGGAAAGCAGATAACGTTTTGTCCGCAGATGATGGATAACTGGAAGTCAAAGATGCAGGAACGAAAATTAAAAACATTAACCGGTGTGGTGGTAAGCAACAGTGGCGACAAAAGCGTCAAAGTTGTTATTGACTTCAAGGTCAAACATCCAAAGTACGGCAAATACATCAAGCGCAGGACGAAAATCGGTGTTCACGACGAGCACAATCAGAGCGGTGTTGGTGACGTCGTTGAAGTTGCTGAGTGCAGGCCTCGCAGTAAAACCAAAAGCTGGCGTCTTGTCAAGATTGTCCAAAGAGCAGTTGAAGTGTGAGTTGAGATAACGGATAATGATTCAACAGGAAACAATGTTGGATATAGCCGACAATTCGGGTGTTAAGTCGGCGTTGTGCATAAAGGTTCTCGGAAGAGGCGGCTCCCGCGGCAGGAAGACCCGGCCGGTCGCCGGCGTGGGAGATATTGTCTGTGTTGCGATAAAAAAATCGCTGCCCAACTGCCAGTTGGATGACAAGAAAGTGCATAAGTGTGTTATTATCCGCACCAAGAGCCCTGTAAAACGCACTGATGGCAGTTATGTAAGGTTCGATAGTAATGCCGCAGTGATGATTGATGGTGATGGTAATCCGATAGGAACCAGGATTTTTGGCGCGGTGGCTCGCGAGCTTCGCGAAAAAAACTATATGAAAATTATCTCGTTGGCAAGTGAGGTGGTCTAAGAATCTATCTCAAAACTGTCACCCTGAGCGAAGCGAAGGGTCTGGCTGGCAGAAATAAGAGATTCTTCGCTACGCTCAGAATGACAAATTGCGTTTTGGATAGTTTCTAAATGATTGATAGTCGCCGAGTTGCGGTTGATGTTGAAATATAAAAATCAAAAGTCGGAAGTTTGAAAATGGCTTCGCATATAAAAAAAGGTGATACAGTCGAGATTATAGCTGGTGACCACAAAGGCGCTACCGGCAGAGTCCTGCGTGTGATACCTGAGAAGCAGCGTGTAGTGGTTCAGGGTCACAACATAGCGAAAAAGCATGTTCGGCCTTCGCGTAAAAATACGCAGGGGGGCCGAATCAATGTTGAACAGCCGATACATATAAGTAATGTTTTGCCGGTAAATCCGAAAAGTTCGAGAGGCAGCAGGGTTCGTTATCAGGTGGACGAGGATGGTGGCAAAAAACGCCTTGCCACCGATGGCACCGAAATTGGCGTTATTAGAAAGACAAAATAGCGAACTGGTAATTGGTAGTTATATTTAAACATTTAGCCGGTTAGAGATACGAGATGGCACGTTTAAAAGATTTATATAAGTCAAAGATAGTTCCGGAGCTGACTAAGGAGTTCAGCTACAAAAGTCCTATGGCTGTACCGCAGATGGAAAAGGTCATTATTTCTATGGGTGTAGGCAGAGCGGCGCAGGACAAGAAATTTCTGGAATCAGCCAAAAAGGATTTGATGATGATTGCCGGCCAAATGCCTGTGGCCTGTAAAGCTAAAAAGAGTGTCTCGAATTTCAAGGTTCGTGAAGGGACGGAAACCGGTTTGAAGGTTACGGTTCGCGGCTTGAGAATGTACGAATTTATGGACAGACTCATTAGTCTTGCAATCCCGCGGGTAAGAGACTTTCGAGGCCTTGACCCAAAAAGCTTTGACGGCAGAGGCAATTACTCAATGGGTCTGGTTGAGCAGAGCGTTTTTCCGGAAGTTAACCCGGCAAAGATAGAGTTTCAGCAGGGTATGAACATAACTTTTGTAACGACGGCAAATACCGACGAGGAAGGAAGGAAATTGCTTCAGCTTTTTGGTATGCCGTTCAGGGGCTTAACAGCGACCGGGCAGGAAGAATAAAGCCTGCAGACAGATACGAGAAATTGGAGCGTGTAGATGTCAACTAAAGCACTGG
>JAUWBX010000005.1 GCA_030609625.1 Phycisphaerae bacterium | reverse complement strand
GTTTGTTTATTCGGACTACGAAATCATCTTTTTTTCTGTAATCCTCTATAACATATAAGTTTACGTTCATTTTGGCCCTTCGGAGATTGGGTTTGATTGGGTTTGAATTGGGTTTGTTTTCACCAAGTGTCCAATCGCGTTTTCTTTCATAATCCATTGTATTATATAGGTTTGCGTTCATTTGACTTTTTTGGAAATTGGGTTTGTTTTGCATAAAAAGGGTTGATTTGTAGAGGGTTCTCTACAAATGTAGAGGGCCGAGAGAGTGAAGAGTGAGCTAAAGTGCCTAAAGTGAGCTAAAGTTGGATTCTCGATGGCCATGATTGGTAATTCCCCCTGATTTACTCCCGATGTGTCGGGATCTTCGATATTTACTATTGGCTATTGGCTATTGATTCCCGATGGATCGGGATCTTCGAGATTGACGATTTATTGTGACCCTAATCCATTAGTTAGATGCATTATACCATATTTCGAGTTTGATTTCAAATAGATTTGAAAAAAATCTCCGAGACTCGGCACTTTTCTATCTGCCACAGAGAGCACAGAGAACACAGAGATTTTTTTAGACAGGATTGACACTGTTTTTTTAGACACGGGTTGACACGGATTCACACTGATAGTTAAATAGTAAGTAACCACGGATTAGCACGGATTTTTTGGGCCACAGAGGGCACAAAGAACAAACAGAAAACACTCTTTGTACTTTTGGTTTTTATTGTTTTGAAGATTTATCTGCCATCTTTCGCCTGGCCTCATCTTGGTTTCTGAAAAAGTTCACTGCCTTTTTCTTTATTGTTTTCAATTCTTTGATAAGCCCGTCTGCTGCTTCTTCAACTTCTTCCAATGTTCGACATTCTGCTGAAATAGTCGTAAATTCTACTTCATCTACTTTTTCTATCGAGCTCCCTTTTATGGCAACATATGCCCTTGCAGTGTCCAAAGGCCCCTCTTCTACTTTATAATTGCCCGTGATCTCTAATAATTGGAGGTAAAGTGTTGACATAACAATTCTCCTTCTAAATAAGAATTTACGCCATGAGCTTTCTTAGTAAATCAGACCACAGATGCTAAGCAGCTAGAGAGTGTCAATTTTTATCGTTGTCGATTAGACCATAACGTAATTTAATAGCCTCTACCATCTTTTCAATTATGGAAATATTTCTGCGATATAATTCCTGCCGACCAGCTAAGTCAGGAACATTTGTATTTTGTGGAAAAGGAAAACGCGAGAGAATTTTTCCCGGATGTTTCACTTCATCCCAGTAAAGTTCTTCTTCGCTACGAATGAGTACGGTGCCATCCCACAATCTAATACTGACAAGTCCATTTTTATAAAGTTCGAGAAAAAGATTTTCGTCCCTCATTATTTCTTCAAGTGAAAAACGGCAACTGCGAATATCACTGTCGTGCCGCGCTGCCTTAAAATGCCCTTTATTCCAAGCGCTGGAAATCTCATTGAATTCATCGAAGTACAAGTATAGTAGTGCATATTCCTTCAGCCGAGAATCTGGGCCAGGTGCTTCCTTAGGCGATAATATGACCTTCTCGTTTAGACTCACTTGTGTTAACTCAACCTTATCGTTAAGCTCCCAATCTACATGGGAGAAAACACCTTTGAATGCACAATCCAATATACTGCGAGACGAAATTTCTTCAGATTCCGGCATTAGTAGGTGAATATCTGGCCTATCCAACTTCATTTCTTCGAGAAAGACTCGGACACAAATCTCAAAAAACTTTGTATATAGAGGCATATCATCCCATTTACATTGCGATTGGTTTGCATTCCTTTTAATCTCTTCGTAGCAACCGTTGGCATAATTCAACGCATCCGGATCCAATGCATCCCGCAGGTTCGGTGTCAGTGGACATTGGCTGAAGCTCGGATATAGCACAAAACGAGAATAGATCAGTCTTATGAATTTCTCATCTAAAGTCAGAGTTTTATGGGTTGAAAATATGGACTTTGCAGTGTTATACATTGCCAAAATGAAACCCACGACATCTTCGAGACCAAGAACCACTTGGTCGGGTTGGAATTCATCTAATCCTATTTCGGAAACAAATGAACGGTCTTTCGCTAACAGCCTTGCAAGATGAGTAACGAATGGGTCTCTGAAAATGTTTCCATCTGCCATTTCATCATCTGCGATTAAAGTTGTTGATATTTGCTGGTGCACTAAAAAGGGCACCGCTACATCATGCTCGTATAGTGCCCGGCAAGGCCCATTCACGACACGCAAGTGATGCCCCTTAGCCCGAAGGCAAAGGAACACCGACCATTACGCATTTGTGGATTTACAAAATTTGCCGGTTTAAGACGAAACGCCAAAAGTTCAGCCACCTATTTTATCACAGGGTAATCAACGGCTTTCCCTTTTTCGCTGATATGTAGTGTACCAGATTATGGCCGTTCCCGTCAAGTGCAAATAGTTGTTTTCGACTTGCCAGAGGTCTCATCCAGCCTGACAGGGTCAATTCGGCAATTTTACTAGTGGTCTGTCAAGATTGAATTTGTTAGTAATGTTGGGTTACATTATACCACTGACGTTTCTGGATTCCTGCTTTCGCAGGAATGACCCCGCACTAATTAGACGTGAGTTAGCACTCAATAAGTGCGGGACAAGCAACCCCCGACAATGCCGGGGGCTAAAAATTTGGATTCCCGCACCCCGCTCGGAGCCGAGGACAGGCTTTGCGCGTGGCACGCATAAGGAATTGCGTCGCCGTGCCGGCGACGGCTAAACGGCGCCGAGGATATCTGGTAAATTTCTCTTGTTTACTATTTACTGTTCTTAGCAGCTACGCTACTATATGAGGAAGTTTTACGTGGTCCATTTTGTGTATTCAGGAGTCAAGAAGATGAATCAAAAGAGAGTGCGTTTTAGCGAAACAATGGTATTGAGCGTTTTTGTGGTTTTGCTGTTAGTAAACGCAGGTGCAGCTTTAGCTGATGTTAAGCTGCCCGCGGTAATAAGTGATAATATGGTTCTGCAACGTGACAAAAAGGTCTCTATCTGGGGCTGGGCGGAGCCGGGTGAGGAAGTTATGGCCGGTGTTAGCTGGCATAGTATGAAATGGGCGGTTACCGCAGACAAAGACGGTAAGTGGATGTTTAAGATGAATTCGCCGAAGACGGGCGGGCCTTACGAAATGACTATCAGCGGTAAGAATACGATAACAATTAAAAATATTATGGTCGGTGAGGTCTGGGTCTGTTCGGGCCAATCGAATATGCAAATGTCGGTGCAGGCCTCGGCTAATGCCAAGCAGGAGATTTCGGCGGCGAACTATCCGAATATTCGGTTGTTTACGGTTATGCGGAAGGTGGCGGCTGAACCACAATCGGATTGTGTCGGCAGTTGGACATCGTGCAGTCCGCAGACGGTCCCTGGTTTTTCGGCGGTGGCTTATTATTTCGGCCGAGAGCTGCACGAGAAACTTGATGTGCCGATTGGTTTGATTCATACATCCTGGGGCGGGACCCCGGCTGAGGCGTGGACGAGGCGAGAAGTGCTTGAGAAGGAGGCGGATGCTGCGCCGATTTTGGAGCGGTATGATGATGCGGTTGCAAAATATCCGCAAGCAATGAAAGAATATGAGCAGAAGCTTATTGAGTGGAAGAAGGCGGCCGAAAAGGCCAAGACTGAAGGTGTGAGAACGCCACGCAGACCGGGTGCACCGTTTGGGCCGGGACATTCTCACTCGCCGGCGGGTTTGTATAATGCTATGATTGCTCCGCTGATTCCGTATGGGGTTGGTGGGGCCATATGGTACCAGGGGGAGTCTAACGCGAGCCGGGCCTATCAGTATCGCAAACTCTTTCCTGCAATGATAAAGAACTGGCGCAATGATTGGGGGCAGGGTGATTTTCCTTTCCTTTTCGTGCAGTTGGCTAATTATTTGGCTATCGACCCTGAGCCGGCTGACAGTATGTGGGCGGAGCTGCGCGAGGCCCAGTCGATGACGTTGGCTTTGCCAAATACGGGGATGGCGGTAATTATAGATATCGGAGAGGCCGACAACATACATCCGAAAAACAAGCAGGATGTCGGTAAGCGTTTGGCATTATGGGCCTTGGCCGGGAGCTATGGAAAAGAGCTGGTATATTCCGGGCCTATCTACAAATCAATGAAAATCGAGAACGACAAGGTCATATTGTACTTCGACCACGTTGGCGGTGGGCTTGTTGCGGCTTCAGATGGGCCTTTGAAAGGTTTCGCAATTGCCGGGGCGGACCGCAAGTTCGTCTGGGCCGACGCAAAGATAAATGGCGATAACATTGTGGTTAGCAGCGGCGAAGTTTCCGCGCCTGTCGCTGTGCGTTACGCCTGGGCGGACAATCCTGTATGCAATCTCTATAACGAGGAAGGGCTGCCGGCTTCTCCGTTCCGCACGGACAACTGGCCCGGTATTACCGTTGACAAAAAATAAGGCTTCACGAATTGGTTTTTCACGACCGATAGGACGAAGCTGTTGTCAGGATAATGGCTGGGGAAAAATATCAAAGCTGTATAGATGAAAGATACGGGGATTTCTTTAATAAAATTGCTGGTTGGACTACAGAGATATCTGTCTGTTTTCAACGTTTAGTAAGTGAGTAAAAGGCATGGCAAATAATACTGTTACCGCACCTAAGGGTTTTTTGGCAGCAGGCTTGCATTGCGGCGTTAAGAAATCCGGCAAATTCGATTTGGCACTGCTTGCTTGTCCAACCGGCGCAAAGGCGGCAGCGGTTTTTACAACCAACAAAGTCGTCTCGGCGGCGGTACAGGTCTGCAAAAAGCACGTTAAGAGCGCAAGTATATCGGCGGTGGTAGTCAATTCCGGTAATGCCAACACCTGTACCGGTAAGCGTGGCCTGGCTAATGCCGTCAAAATGTGTGCTGAGACTGCAAAGCAAATTGAGATTGGTCCACACAATGTGCTTATTGCATCGACCGGCATTATCGGTAAGCATCTGCCGATTAAGAAAATTACGGCCGGCATTTCAAAAGCGGCGGCGAAGCTCTCGGCTTCATCTAAAGCCGGTCTGGATTTTGCAGAGGCGATAATGACGACCGACACCAAGCCGAAACAAGCCGTCCGCCGATTCGAAATATCCGGCGCTAAAGTAACGATAGCCGGCGCAGTTAAAGGGGCCGGTATGATTGCGCCGAATATGGCAACTACACTTTGCTTTATTACAACGGACGCAGCTATAACACAGCCATTGTTAGCGAAAGCATTGAAGGCCGCCATCGGCAATTCGCTAAACAGGTTGACTGTTGACGGTCATCAAAGCACAAACGATACCGCGATAATTCTTGCTTCCGGCCTGGCGGGCAATCGCCCAATAGTAAGTCAGTGCCCGCGGTATAAAAGGTTTGCTAACGCATTGGCTGAAGTTTGCGGTGATTTAGCCAGACAAATGGTGCTTGATGCCGAAGGGGCAACGCGGATGTTTAAGGTAGTGGTCAAAGGTGCAGCGACAAAGGCCGATGCGGCCAGGGCTGCGCGGGCAATAGCCGACTATCCGCTGGTAAAATGCGCAGTCAACGGCGGCGACCCTAACTGGGGCAGAATTATTTGTGCCGTCGGTTCGGCTGGCGTCAAATTGAATCCGAATAAGCTCGCCTGTAAGCTCGGGCCAATAACCGTTTTTAAGAACGGTACGCCGAGAAAATTTGACGCAAAAAAAGCGAGTAAAGTTGTTTCTCAAACCGAGCACACGATAACCGTGGATTTAGGGGCAGGCAAAGCAAGCGATTTTTGCTACGGCTGCGATTTAAGCGCCGAATATGTAAGAATCAATGCTGATTACCACACATAACAGAAGGCAGAAGACAGAAGGCAGAAAACAGAAGGCAGAAGTTTGCGGAGTTTTGGCTTATTTTCGGTTTTCCCACAATAAAACAGTTGAAAAACTAATCCATTTGGTTAAACTGCTGGCAATTTTACGTCTGTTATGCCAGTAGAAACAATATTCAAAATCGAAAAGGAGTAAAAAAGTGAAAGTTATTAAGAGTACCCTTGGATTTTTGGTGCCGAGTTTTGCATTTAGTGCGGTGGCAATGGCGGCGGAAGGTGCAGAACAGGCGGAAATGGCCGGGACGCCCTGGAGCTGGTGGGTTGCGCCGGTAGCGGCATTGCTGGCGCTGGGATTTGCCTACTATTTCTATAAGAAGGTGATGGAAGCCCCCGAAGGCAATGAGAAAATGATTAACATTGCCAACCATGTGCGAGAAGGGGCCTACGCGTATCTGTTCCGGCAGTACAGCGTTGTCTCGCTGGTATTTTTGATTCTTCTGGTGATATTCGCGATATGCGCTTATCTGGGTGTTCAAAACCCGTTTGTTCCGGTGGCATTTCTGACAGGTGGTTTTTTCAGCGGGCTGTGCGGTTTTTTGGGTATGAAGACGGCAACAAACGCCTCATCCCGTACCGCTCAGGGTGCCAGCATGAATTTGAATCGAGGCCTGCAGGTCGCCTTTCGTTCGGGTGCTGTTATGGGCCTGGTCGTTGTGGGCTTCGGCCTGCTGGATATTTCGCTGTGGTATCTTGTTCTTGATAAGATTGTTTACACAGCGGCAAATATGGAAACAGGACTGAGATTTTTGGGATTGCAGCTTGTACCCGAAGCTATGGACGCACATCATAAACTTGTTGAAATTACAACAACGATGATAACATTTGGTATGGGCGCTTCGACTCAGGCCTTGTTTGCCCGTGTCGGCGGTGGAATTTACACCAAGGCAGCCGACGTCGGAGCGGACCTGGTCGGCAAGGTCGAAGCCGGTATTCCGGAAGATGACCCCAGAAACCCGGCCACAATCGCTGATAACGTCGGCGACAACGTCGGGGACGTTGCCGGTATGGGTGCCGACCTGTACGAAAGTTACTGCGGCTCAATTCTTGCCACCGCGGCACTTGGTGCGGCGCTGCCGGCAATGGCACTTGCTGCCAGGGATATGGATCCGCTCAAGGCCGTTCTTGCTCCAATGCTTGTTGCGGGCATAGGTATTCTACTTTCGATTTTGGGTATCTTTATGGTTCGCTGCAAGGAGGACGCCAGCCAGAAGAACCTGCTTCGGGCGTTACTTTTTGGAACCCTCGGCAGTTCGGTCATGATTATTCCTGCGGTGGCGGGCCTGGCCTGGGCCGGTTGGATTACGTGGGGTGTTTTCGGCTCAGTCATTTCAGGCCTGGCTGCCGGCGTGCTGATAGGTCAGTTCACCGAATACTACACCTCTGATGAATACAGCCCGACACGTGGTATCGCTGAGCAGACAAAAATGGGTGCTGCAACAACAATTATCGACGGCCTTGCAACCGGTATGTATTCAGCAGGCCTGCCGGTGATAACGATTGTAATTGGCATTTTGTGTGCCTTTGGCTTTGCGGGCGGTTTCTCAAATATATCGATGGGGCTTTACGGTATCGGCTTTGCGGCGGTCGGAATGCTCTCCACGTTAGGTATTACTTTGGCAACCGACGCATACGGCCCGATTGCGGACAACGCCGGCGGCAATGCCGAGATGAGCGGCCTCGGCCCGGAGGTCAGAAAGAGGACCGATGCCCTCGACGCCTTGGGCAATACTACCGCAGCGACGGGGAAAGGCTTTGCTATCGGTTCTGCGGCTTTGACGGCTATGGCACTTTTGGCGGCGTATATCGAGGAGATTCGTATATGGATTGGCCGACTCGCCTTGGAAAGTGCCGATGGAATATATCGCGTTGGTGAGATGGCGTTTTCAGCTACGGATGGTGTTGCCGGCGCCATCAATGTCAAGACCGCCCCCATTATGGATTTCGTCAATGCCTACGGCCTCAATATTATGAATCCCAAGTTAATCGGCGGCCTGTTCCTTGGCGCTATGATGGCCTTTGTATTCTGTGCTATGACAATGAAGGCGGTCGGCAGGACCGCAGGGACTATGGTCAATGAGGTCCGGCGCCAGTTCAGGGAAATCGCCTGTATTATGGAAGGGACGACCCAGCCCGATTATGCCCGCTGTGTTTCTATTTCCACACGCGGCGCGCAGAAAGAGATGATTCTGCCTTCGCTGCTGGCGATTATCATCCCGATTTTGACGGGGCTGCTCTTAGGTGTAGCAGGTGTGATGGGACTTTTGGCAGGAGGGTTGACCTGCGGTTTTGTTCTTGCGATTACGCTCAACAACGCCGGCGGGGCCTGGGACAACGCAAAAAAATATATCGAAAAAGGCGCCCTCGGCGGCAAAGGCTCAGATGCACACAAGGCCGCCGTCGTCGGTGACACCGTTGGCGACCCCTGCAAGGACACCTCAGGGCCGAGCCTGAACATTCTGATAAAACTGATGACGATGGTTAGCGTGGTCTTCTCAGGCGTTATAGTAAAATTCGCCCCCTTTATCAGCGGCTGGCTCGGCCTCGGCGGTAAATAGGTAAATTTCTGAAAAATATTTGCAAAAAAACAAAAAAAACTCTTGACATTTGTATATCATAGGCTATACTTACTATTAGATGAACCAATCATCAGGAAATGGATGAAAAGACTGTGATCGGGGTCTTCCTGATGTTCCGCCACGGAGGGCAGAGGCTTTGTAACTGTTTTGCAAAGTCAATTGGTAGGGATTGGCTGAACATCTAAATATGGGAGACCTGGAGATGGCTGAATATTGGACGTTTAGGAGATTTTTAGAGTTTGCCAACTCGTACGGTTATAAACTCATGGGATTTTGGAATCCCTATCGGGTCTTTGTTAATCCTGATGAGCCTAATGCGCTGCCGTGGCTTGTTCCGGTACATGAGAGAAGAGTAGATATCAAGTATGTTAAGAAATTTAAAAGATGGCTGAAACGCAAAGGAATCCTTAGAGATGAAGACGAAGACAAAAACCAAATCAATGGACCTGAGGAGGGCATTTAAAGCGTCCGTTTTGCGCAAAGCCAAAAAGATTGCGGCTGATTACCGCATAGTACTTGAAAGAGATGAGAGGTTGGGTTTCATTGGTAGCTCCGTTGAACTTCCCACGGTCTTTACAGACGCCAAAACGCCTGAGAAGTGCTACAGAGCTGCAGAAGAGGCCCTGATGGTTGCGGTTGCGACAATGATTGAGTGCGGCCAAAGACCCCCACAGCCAGCATCTGCCGGGAGGCGAACCGAACAGGTGAATGTTCGATTAACTGCTGAAGAGAAACTGCTGTTTGCTAATGCAGCGATGAATCTTGGGTTCAAGGGCATATCTGATTTTATTCGCAACACAGCTCTCAATAGCGTTCTCTCCAGCCGTTAAGCTGGTTATGTTCTTTAATCTACGCTTTCAATATTGAATCTGTTGACGTTATTGTCTAATATTTGTAATCTATAAGGGTGGCCAAACGGGCCGCCCTTTTTTATTTAAGATGAGGACATGAGGTTTGACAAAAAAACAAAGTAAGAAGGCAAAACCCATTAAAGATTCCACAAGCGTGCACCGGCAGCGAAAAGAGAAGGTTGCTGACGCCACAAAGGCGTTTGCTCTGTCCGCAGCTAAGGTGGCGGCTGAGAGGCGTTGCAGTGATATTACCGTTCTGGATTTGAGGGGCAAATCGCCTGCTACCGATTATTTTGTAATCGCCACCGGCACAAGCAACAGACAAATGCGTACCGTTGCCGATGAAATCTGTGAAACTGCGAGAGAACAGGGTTTGCAGCGCTTCGGCCGGGCCGGCTATGAACAGGCACGCTGGATTTTGCTCGACTATGTTGACGTCGTAATCCACATCTTCGATAGCGAATACCGTGACTACTACGACTTGGAATTGCTCTGGGGCGACGCAGAGAGATTGACTATGGATTATTGGATATTTGATGAAGCCAACTATTGACATACTCGAAGAAAGAATTGGTGCCGCGATGGCTGCTGCTGTGGTGCGCGATGATTGCGCTGCCATAGTAAGGTCTTCCACCGACCCTAAGTTCGGCGATTATCAGGCCAACGGTGTAATGGCGTTGGCCAAAAAGCTCAAAACCAACCCGCGCAAACTCGCCGAGGATGTGGTAAAGAATTTAGACCTCGATGATATCTGCCAGCCGCCTGAGGTCGCAGGCCCGGGTTTTATCAACTTACGCCTGAAACCTGATTTTATTGCCGATACATTACTTGAAATCAACAAGCACATTGCCAATCTCGGCATAGATAAGGCCGCTGTACCGAAAACTATTGTTGTCGATTTTTCCAGCCCGAATATCGCCAAGCAAATGCACGTCGGCCATCTGCGAAGCACCATCATCGGTGATTGTATCTGCCGAATACTTAAATTCCTCGGCCATACCGTAATCCGTCAAAACCACATCGGCGACTGGGGTACTCAATTCGGTATGCTCGCCTGTTACTTAGATCATGTACAATCTGAAGTTGAGTCGTATGCTAACACTCTACCCGGTGTTGTTGCCGCCAATTTAAGTATTCCCGATATGGAAAAGTTTTATCGCGACGCAAAAATACTTTTTGATTCAGATAACGAATTTGCGCGCAAGTCTCGTGAATATGTTGTCAAACTTCACTCGGGTGATCAATATGTCTTGTCCAATTGGCAATTCATCCGGCTACAATCCCTTGCCCACTGCCAGGAAATATACGAACTCCTAAGAGTGAAACTCGAATACAAGCATGTGCGCGGCGAAAGTGATTATAGAACCGACTTGCCGAATATTGTTGATGAGTTGCTGGGTCGTAGCATTGCCGAGGAGTCTGATGATGCTGTTTGTGTTTTTCCGCCGGGATTTAAGAATAAAGAGGGGCAGCCGTTGCCGTTTATTATTCAGAAGTCCGATGGGGCGTATCTTTATGCCACGACGGATTTGGCGGCGCTGCGTTACCGAATTGGTGAGCTAAAAGCGAACGCCATCGTTTACGTTACCGATGCCCGGCAGAAGCTGCATTTTGAAATGCTGTTTGCGGTCGCGAAGATGGCTGAGTGGGTCAGTGATGATATAAAGCTCTCGCACGTTATGTTCGGCAGCATTCTGGGTGATGATGGCACACCCTTAAAGACACGCTCCGGTGAGAATGTAAAATTGAAAGAGCTGCTCGATGAGGCGGTTGAACGGGCGAAAACAATAGTCGAAGAAAAGAATCCGGAGCTTTCGCCGGACAAAAAAGAAAAAATCGCCAACGCAGTCGGGATCGGTGCCGTCAAATACGCAGATTACTCCAACAACCGGACGAGCGATTATGTCTTCAGCTTTGACAAGATGTTAGCAATGGACGGCAACACCGCTCCGTATATGCAGTACGCATACGCCCGCATAAAATCTATCGAGAGAAAGGCACAGGACAAGGACAAAAATGTAAATATCAAAGGTGAGCTTGTGGGCCTAGAAACTTTAAGTTTGACCGAGCCGGCTGAACTGGACCTGGCAAAGTACCTGATTCGTTATGGCGAGGCGATACAGGCCGCCGCGGCCGATTACAGGCCGAACTATTTGACCGCTTATCTTTATGAGCTTGCGCAGAAGTTCAGCGCGTTTTATACGAATTGTCCTGTCTTGAAGGCCGAGCCGGGAAAGAGGCCCACCAGACTTTTGCTTTGTGATTTAACCGCAAAGACTATCAAGCACGGCCTAAGTGAGCTGTTGGGCATCGAAGTTGTCGAACAAATGTGAGAGGTAATAATGAAAATCGTCCAGGAAGATTTCCGCATAAGCACTAAAAGTCGTAACCAGATGATTGACATCACAGGCCAGGTTCGCTCGTTTGTCAGTCAATCAGGTATTAGTAACGGTGATGTAATAGTCTATTGCCCTCACACAACGGCGGCAATTAGCATAAACGAAAACGCCGACCCTTCTGTGCCGCACGATATACTTTTAACCCTGGAGGAATTGATGCCTCATCATCGCCCGGGCTATCGGCATTCTGAGGGTAATTCAGATGCACACTGTAAAAGCTCTTTGATTGGCTGTAGCGAACAAATCCTGATAAAGGACAAATCTCTGAACCTCGGCACCTGGCAGGGTATTTTTTTCTGTGAATTTGACGGCCCACGCAGCAGAAGGGTAATAGTACAAATCCGCGGGGAATAAAGAGTTCAAGTGCCGCTCCGAACTTTTAATTACTGTGGACGAGCCGGTTTAGGACCATGCGCATAAAAAGGGCGAGGTGGTGGTTCCGGCTGGGGGGGAGACCGGTGGACCACACTGCCTCGCCGAGGTCTATAAAGCTGTTCGAAAACAGCATTATAGGTTAAATACTAACCAAAAAGATTAACGCTTCCAGAAAATTATGTCAAGTGAAAAATACGAGAACTACAAAAATCCTTAAGGGGTTTACTTCCGCCCCATATTGTCTCAGTAAAACCAGTATACAAGTTATGGGGATAAAATGCAAGTTAAAAATCTCTTTTTTTGTTTTTTTTGGAACTTTATTTTATCTGACCAGAAACCGTAAAGCCGGACGGTTTGAACGTTTACACTTGCCGGTTGCCGGCCCTGATTACGACCGATAAGTCTTAGAAGTTATCATTTCACGAGACCTCGTGAATGAAAAAACCGTCAAAATTTTTGCCTTGATTGCTTTTATGCTGGCAAAAGCTTTCACAGACTGATATTTTGAATACGTTCCTGGTTTGTGGTGGATTGAATTTTTAATTTTTGACTCTTGGCTGTTCTGCTATGATGAAAATTTCTGAGAGAATAAAACGTGTAAAGGACACCATTAACTCTGCCTGTGCCCGTGTTGGCAGAGACCCCCATGGGGTAAAGCTCGTCGTCGTAACCAAGTCGGCTGCAATCGAGGCTGTAAAAGAAGTTATTCGTCTGGGCTTCACCGACCTGGGTGAAAATCGCGTTCAGCAATTGAAAAAAGTGTCCGCTCAGGTAGCTGATTTTTCCCAGGGACCTGATGGCGATTCAGAGCTGCCAACAAACGTCAGTTGGCATATGATAGGCCATCTGCAGCGCAACAAGGTCTGCCTTGTCTTGCCTATAGCTTTTCTGATTCATTCAGTAGATACACTTCGTTTGGCCGAAGAAATAAACACCTCAGCGGCAAAGCTCAACTTATGCCCAAAAGTGCTTCTCCAGGTCAATACTTCCAACGAACCGCAAAAATACGGTGTTCCGATAGGTGCGGCAACACATCTGGCTGAGCAGATAGAGACCCTGCCGAACTTAAAACTGGTTGGCCTGATGACAATGGCACCATTGACTCATAATAAGAATGTTGTTCGAGCTTGTTTTGTTCGGGCAGGAGAATTATTTATCGAGATGCGAGGCGAAAAAATTGTCGGCCGGCAGTTTACCGAGCTGAGTATGGGTATGAGTTCAGACTACGAAATCGCCGTCGAAGAGGGGGCAACCATCCTTCGCATCGGCTCGGCAATTTTCGCCGGCTGAGAGAGCAACGAATTTTCCGGCGCTCCTGTACAACGCCCCGCCATTCCCATTTCTTTTTGTCATCCTCACACCAACACAGTCAAGCTTCTTCTATCATCTACAATATTCTGCATCTCTTCTTGCACAGGAATATTTCGCCTGGTTTCGCGTCAAATTGTTTTGAATTTGCTATATTTGGCCTGTTCGACGTATAACATCAAGATTTTTCCAGTATTGAGTTAAAGCGTTAGTACCCTTTTTGGTGAGTTGATAGCTGGTATTTGGAATTTTGCCCTTGAAAATTTTGTTGATTTTGACATAGCCTGCCAATTCGAGTTTTTCCACGTGCCGCGAAAGGTTTCCCTTGCTCAGCCCTAAAGTTGACAGCAGGAAATTGAAGTCTGCCGATTCAACGCCAGAAAGAATCATCATTATTCTTAACCTCGCCGGCTCATGAATAATCTTGTCAAACTTCATTGGCCGCGTCTCCTTCAAGATGTGTGATGCCTTTCAGCTTTTTCAACGCATATCGGCTGTACAAATGACCGATCATATAAGTCAAAAAAGCGTATATGACCGGAAGAAACATATTCAATGGGACAGCAAAAGTCCCTGTGAAAAAAATCGGTACGCCCGCAATGATCAATATCGCATGAATAGTATAAAGTATCGGGCATATCAAAAGTACGGGCCCAAGCCGTGGCCGCTGCATGAAGTATAGATAGACATTAAACGGAACGACAAACAGTGCCATCAGAGGCAGAAGATATTTGACTGGAATGTAACCGAGCATGGCCAATTCCATACTGCCTATTAGGCAAACCATGTATACAATTCCAACAAAAATATCCAGGCATTTCATTTTCTTCGATAATTTCGGTTGGGGCATTGACGTGAATCCTTCTTGGCCGTATATCCAACGATCTATTATTTGGTCTAACAAACCTTTGTTTTTGCCGCCAAATTTTGCAAAAATGATAATATAAAATTTCACTATGGCAACTAATACAACAACTAAAACAGCAGTACCAACACATCCTAAGACCATATTCCCTTTCCAGAACCCTGCTACTGCTAAAGCCAACGGCAAGCCAACAAGAACTGCGACGAACATGCCGAAAAGCACTACCATTACCATAAGCACGAGAATAGTCAGCGTTCGGTTCCGTGCATACTTGCGTGTCCATTTCGGAATTTCTTTGAGCTTTTCGGTATTCTGAGCCTGTGATTTGTTATGTTGTTTACTGTTCATTGGTATTCTCCTGTAAATGTACTGTTGTTTTTAACTTTTTTAATGCATATCGGCTGTAGAAATGGCCGAGCAAGCCGCATAAAATTCCGTATCCTGCCATTGGTATTATCATATTGAGGAATATCCAAGGTTCGCCAAACTGAATGGGCACGCCTGCAACAACTAAAATGGCATGGATGCCGTAAAGAGTTGGCCAAAGCAGTACTAAAGGACTAATTATGGGCCTTTGCCAGATATACAGAAAGACAAGAAACGGAACAACATAAACCGCCGATATCGGCTGCATATATTCGATTGTAAAATAACCCATAAACCCCAAAATCACACTGCCCAAAATGCAACTGCCGAATATCATCGCAACCACATAACCTAACCATTTCTTTTTCTTCATTGATTCCGGTGCTGATATTGATATTGACCCTTCACCGGCGTATATTCGTTGAGTTATCCGCTCGATAATTTTGCTTCCCCATTTTGGCACACTTATAATAGTCAGACATATCATCGAAGTAATTAACACAAAAATACAAATCCAAAACAGAACCATATTTCCATTTAGATAAGCTTTGCCTCCAAAATATGAAGAAATTGCAATGCCTGCAAACAGGCACAAACTGATCGCGAGGGCAATCAGAACAGGGACGGTTCGATTTTGAGCATACCTGCGCGTCCATTTTGGGATTTCTTTGAGCTTTTCGGTCTCTGCTAATTTTTGATTTTGTTCGGTATTCATAGTCTTGCTCCTTTTTCTAAGATTTTTCCACCTTGTCAACTTTCCCGCCATCCGGTCGAGCTTCTTTTTGGTCTATAGAATACCGCAAACTGGTTTGCAATGCAAACTAAAAATCGAAAAAATCCGGTTTTTTTTCAAAATAATTTGCTGTGCAGACAATACGCCAAAAACAGTACCAACAGTACCAACACAGGCATTTCAAATACTACATGGTTTCCGTTTTGTGATTTCCTTGTCCAGCGTCAATTATAATTTCCCTTCAATGACAGTTTTTTCTACCCTTTCTTCTTAACACTTATCTTTAGCTTATGACCGTTAGGGAGTGCCCCCCATGGGGGGCAAAATTTGCGATATTATTTATCCTTATTTTTCCT
>JAUWBX010000183.1 GCA_030609625.1 Phycisphaerae bacterium | reverse complement strand
CCGTAAGATTTTATTCAATTACATTTGGAGGTTAAGCCGAATTCGGTTTATAAAGATGATTATATATCTATCGATTTTTGGATTGATAAGAAATTAGGCCTGCCGGTGAAAATAGTTGCCGTTTCTACAGAGCCGGCTACGGAGCCAATAGAGCTAAAGGATGTTTCCGAGATAAAATTTCTCAAGCCGAAGGTCAATAAAGGGATGGATAAAAAGGTTTTCGAGTTTAAGATACCCGAAGGTTTTGATGAGCCGGAAATAATTCCGTTAAAGAAAAAGGGTGAACTAAAATAATATGGTTTCGGTAACAATCGCCGGTAAAGATTTTCAGAAGCTGATAACAAAACGTGCCCGGACATTGCTTGGCCTTGCGCGCTGCCTATCGCAGTGCAAATCGAGCGATAAAATTATGGTACGTCCGTTTCTGGGCCAATTGTTTTCGCAATCTTTGCAGCTTGAGGAGCTTCTTGACGCCTACGATGCAGGCAACAACTGCCGGTGGTGTTCGTTCAGGTTGCTGACAGCGGCGATTAAGCTTTTTTCCGACGTAAGCTACGAGCTGCTCCACATTCAACACGCATTGCCCGCGTATCGGCTTTTGCCGATTGAGCGGGATTTCGTCAAGGCCACAGAAGAAGCGATTGAGTTTGCCGGCGATGTGCTTTCGCGTGCGGCAAAGCAAATGGTCGTCAGGGCCGGTCAGCTTGGCCTTACGGTTCCGTCTCGAAGTTTGCGTGAGAAATCTTACGCCGAAGAGTTCCCTCCCGGCCGACTGCCACACAACTGCTGGATGCGCAGGATAGAAACGGTCTCGGAGACAGTAACTTTACTTGCCACTGCCTTTTTGAACCTGGCCGCTGAAAGTAAAGATGTTCGCGCTGCCAGTCGGGCCAAGCCTGAAGAGTACGCTTCCTACGTCCTGGGCTCAGTTAGTGAGGAAAAGCTGCGAAGTCTCGAGCTTCGATTCCACAACCTTCAGTCACTGTACGATACATACGTCTCAGGCACCAAAGCAGAAGAGCTGGATACAGACTTGCCTGTTCTGCGAGGCCATATAAGTGTTGTCTTTCATCTGCTGAAAACGGCCACATCGTTTGCTCACTATTACGAACGGCATGTGAATAAAGAGCTATGTGATTCACCGACCCGGTTTGAGCCATTAGTAAAGGCTGAGGAGCTTTTATTGGTCCTGATGAAATACTCAGTTACGAGCATCAGTCTGTACATTGACTGCGCGGAATATCTGTGCCAGAGAATGCTCAAGCGTTACGCCGAGGTTGGCCGAGTCGAGGTGTCCGTTCCTCCGTATCGCGGCTTCCACGTTCGCCCATCCACGCTGATTTCCAAGCTTGTCCTGCACTATGGGAGCGAAGTTCGGATGCAGATGGATGAGGAGAATTACGATACCTGCTCACCGCTCGAGCTGTTCCGCGCCAACGAAAAGATAAACGCGCAAAAACGACGGTGGCTGGCCTCGGAAATCGTTCATCTTAAGCTTGTCCAGGAGCAGTCAGGCCAGAGCGATATAAATGCCATCGTTCGGAGTGTCGTACTGACGTTGGCCGGGCAAGGTAAACTAATCCTGTACGAACAACCTCTGCAGTTGCCGGACGAGCCGACTGGAAAGGAAGGAACACTGCTGGAGAAGGTTATTGACGAGATGGCCAGGCTGCTGGCGATGGGTAAGATAGATGTGGACGCTAACCTGACCGCAACATTTGTCGGGGACAAGCGAGTCCTGGCTGATATCAAGCTGTTGGCAGAATCCGGATATGGCGAGGACAACTTCGGCAACAACGTGCCTCTACCGGATAAACTTGGATACCTGCGCCGGTAAGCCAATCGTAGTGCGTATTGCGTGAGGCGTATCGCGAGGGGGGCGGAGTTAATTAGTATCTGTTGCGGAAAGCAAAAACCGACGGTGTCACCCCTGCCCCTGCCTCCGCAGGGGTAAACTTGTCCCCGCGAAAGCGGGGAGCAGGGATCCAGGGCGAAAAAAACTGGATTCCCGCCCATTCGGCTTCGCTCAGGGCAGGCTTTCCGCGGGAATGACAAATACTGTTTCCGCAACAGGAGTTAGTTACTGGCTTTTTAGGAGAAATGGTAAAAATGGCAAAGGGAATAGTTATCTATTACTCAAGAACGGGTAATACGAAAGAGATGGCCCAGATAATAGCCAAGGCCATGAATGAGGCGGATTTGCCGAGCGAATGCAAGTCGGTCAGCGATGTAAAAGCCGAGGACATGTTCGGTTATGATGCGATAGTAATCGGCTCTCCAACATACTATGGCCAGATGGCGGCACCGGTTAAGCAGTTGATAGATGATTTGGTAAGCAGACACGGCCAACTCGACGGCAAAGTGGGGGCGGCGTTTACCAGTGCGGCAAATATCGGCGGCGGTAATGAGACCACGATTATTGGCATAATAGAGGCGATGCTTATCAGCGGCATGGTGGTACAGGGCGACCCTAATGGTGACCACTATGGGCCGGTTTCCATTAGTAAGCCCGACCAGCGGGTTGAACAGCAGTGCCGGCGCCGTGGCCAAAGAGTCGCAGAGTTGACCAAAAAACTAATGGTCTAATAAGCCGGTTCCAAGCTTTGAGAGTGTCCTCGGCCTTGCTAATACTCTGTAACGCGATAAATGCATAGTGGTTACTGGTAGTTATTCGGCGCCATCCCCAAGCTCGTCCCGATTCTTCAGGACTCGCTTGAGGCTGCCACTCCCTTGGGGACACCTTACGGCGCCATTAAATTAGAGGCTACAGACTACTAAAGCCTATGATGACAGTAAGAATCGGTCAAATTGGGGAAAAATAAATATTGATTTTTTTACAAAAAAAGGCGTTTTTCTTTGACAAAACGGTTCTGCACCGTTAAGTTTTTAGCGATTCTAACCTAAAAACGGCAATTTTAACCTTCGAAGTGGAGGAATATTTAATGCAAGAGTATGAAGACCTAAAAGTACTGGTTACTGAAATTGAAGCTGATCTCAGCAAAGCCGAGGGTGGAAATAAGGCGGCAGGAACGCGAGTTCGCAAGCAAATGCAGAAAATCAAGCAGGCTGCTCAAGTTGTCCGCAGCCGCGTTCTTGAAATCAGATCAGCCCAATAAAGCATCGGGTTCCCGCCTTGCCTGCACCTGTGCTTTCCTGCACAGGTAGTCGCAGGTACAGGTGCGGGGTCCCTACCAGGTATTTGCAAATGCTTGTCTAATTGTGTGTCGTGCGTTGCACGTAGTGCGCATTGAAGTATTGCGTATTAATAGTTACGAGGTAATACGCAATACGAGAGCGCAGAGTGTTTTTTTTGAGGTCAATAATGCCCCCTCCCTTGTTGTTTGAATTGTCGCAAATAGACCTTAAAGCCAGGCCTGTATTCGACAGAGAAGCGATTGACGAAATAAATCCGCAGCGATTTGAGATGCAGCAGCTTGATGGCATCCTCTGGTATGATAAGGACAAACGTCTGATTTTGGGCTATAAGGATGTAACGGAGGACGAATTCTGGGCTCGCGGCCACATCCCGGGTCGGCCGTTGATGCCTGGAGTAATAATGGTCGAGGCGGCAGCCCAGCTTTCGAGCTTTTTTACAAGGCAGATTTATGAAGAGAAGGGATTTATCGGTTTTGCAGGTATAGATACGGCGAAGTTCCGCTCCATCGTCGAGCCGGGACAAAGATTATATCTGCTTGGGCATATTACAAAATACAAGCACCGGAGAAACAGCACCCATGTTACAATAAGTGTACAAGGAGTCGTTGACGATACTATGGTATTTGAAGCGGTTATCTCCGGTATGCAAGTTTAAGCGCCGAGACAGTCGGAGGGCTCAGAACTTCAGCGTTTGGCAAATAGCCCCAAGGGGATTCGAACCCCTGTTGCCGGGTTGAAAACCCGGTGTCCTAGACCTACCTAGACGATGGGGCCAACCGGATTTATTCCATAGTGATTGCTTCCTCAGGACAGGCATCAACGCAAACCCCGCAATCAACGCAGTTTTCGACGTTCACCACGGCCTTCTTGGAAACCATGCTTATGGCCTCGCTGGGGCACTCTGCTACACAGGATTCACACCCCGTACATTTTTCCTTATCTACTTTGGCCGGCATTTACACAACCCTTTCAAAAAACCTCAGAACTTATCACATATTGAACTTTTGCAAAATTCTTGTTACCAAATAGAATACGGGATGTTACAAGATTATGACGATATTACAACCTATTTTTGAGGAAATTTTACAGAGCAGCCCGAAAGTGTGACTCGTGTCCCGTCGCCTGAGCGACGAGAGACGAGCAGCGAACTATCTGCCCAAAGCAATTGCCATATCGCGAACGAGCTCGCTTGAGTCATTTTTTGCCGTCCAGTCCAGTACCTTATCGAAGTTGCTGTCAGTAGTTGTTGTCAGCAGATAAATAGCCATCATACGGACCGTCCAATTAGTATTATCCAGATTCTTTGCCACCGTACTTATCATCTCGTAATCCAGCGGCAAAGAAAGCATCTCAGCCATAGTGTGCACCTTAACGACCCACTGGTCGCTGGCAGGATTACGCAACAATTCGGATAGTGCGGACCTTGATAAAGGCTGCATCCAATCGGCATACAAAAATCTGTAAAGCGGCTTATTCAACATCACCTGCTGCTCTCTCAAAAGGCCGGTGAAAAGCTGGGCGGTTTTGATTTTTTGGGCGACGTTGCCTTTTGAGATTAAATCAAACCGGCTTCTCAGATATCTACCGGTAAGTTTAACGCCCGGACGTTTTATGCGCGCCCTGGTCGGCTTAATATAAGTGAGTCTGTTAGCAATCTTGCCCTCTGTTTGGAGACTAGTGGTTACCGGGTCGAGATAGAGCGTAAAATCTATGTCCAAAGATGCCTGCGGATAGGTAAGAAGTGTTTTTCTAAGTTCGCCTGTAATAAGCCGTACAGGAATGAGGATACTGCGGCCAGGCTCGATTAGCAAGGCCGTCCGAATCTTTGCAGAAACCAGGTTCGGTATCTTTCTGTTGAGGTCCCCACTAATATCGGCGTCAATCCTGATATTGCCCTTGAATAAGGCATCATCGCTAATTACAAGAGGCTCGGCAGAGTTATTTATTAGTGCAACAGTGCCGCTGAATCGCTCACCGTATGGGAACTCATTGCCGTCTTGGCGCCTTGCGGGGTCCCCCTGAATATTAAGCTGGACAGAGAATATCCGCTCCGGAGGAGTAAATACGGGAACGAGTGTTCGCCCAAAGACATTCTCCAACATAGTTAAAACAGCATCAGGGTCAATCGGCGGGGCATATTTTTCGCCCTGTTGGGCCAGAATTTCTTTAGCACGTTCGGCTGCGAACGACCCGGGGTCTTTGATGATTGCGGTCTTTAGAGTTTCGATTGCCGAATCCTTTTGTCCTTCCGCCAGTTGAATCTGAGCCAGCGTTAAATCTGTGATTTGGTTACGCTCATAATTGTTGATAATAGGCTTGGCCCATTCCGTCTGATTATTCATCACAAGCGCATAAGC
>JAUWBX010000321.1 GCA_030609625.1 Phycisphaerae bacterium | reverse complement strand
CTACGCGCGGGCAATGGCCAGTTGGGGCGTTTATACAGCCCTTGCCGGCTATGAGTACCACGGCCCAAAGGGACATCTGGGTTTTGCGCCAAGAATAACGCCTGAGAGCTTCCGCACCGCCTTCACCGCCGCCGAGGGTTGGGGCACATTTGCTCAAAAGCGGGACAGCAAAACGCAACGCGAACAAATCGAGATGCGCTGGGGTCGATTGAGTTTGAAATCTCTTGCCTTTGCCGTTCCTGATAATTTCCGGTCGGTGAAGGTTTCTGTAACAGCGGCGGGCAAGCCCGTCAAAAACGACTATACACTCAAGGACGGCCGGCTTGTTATCAACCTGAAGAAAAAGCTGGTCCTATCTGAAAACCAAACGCTGGAGATAACCATTCAGCGTTAAGGCGAATAAAACGCCACCGTTCCTTGAATACTTATATTTAAGTCCTGCGATTGGTCAATTCCGGGACCTATAGGGAATTTCTAAAAATCTTCTTGTATTCTTCACAAATAGTTGCAAAATGTTATTCTGCAAGGCCTGGAAGTCTATTCGGGCGGCAAAGTAGTTGTCCTCGAGGGTAACCGCCAGCCAGGCCGGAAGGAAATGCTTCTCAGGCGGCGCGGTCGAGTTGGCCCACGAGAAGGCAAGGCAATAACTATCATGAACGCTACAGAACCAGAAAGGAGCTAAAGATGAGTTCGGATACCCTCCCCAGACTTCACAACGCCATGTGGCCCGGGCTGGTCGGCAAAGGAAATGAACCGGGCCAGGAGCCACCAATCAGTCTCAAACGGATGCTCGAATTGACCGCCGGTGCGGAGATTAACGGCCAGAAGTTCGACGGGATTGACTACTTCCTTTTCCTGCCGCACACCGACCCTAACGCCAGCGACGACGAACTGAAGAAGATCGCCGACCTGATTGCCGGCTACGGTTTTAATGTCGGCTCGCTTGTCGCCCCGGTTTGGCCCGGCACTATCGGCGATTCGGCGATGGGGGATGCAGCGGCTCGCGAGAAGTTTATCAGCGCCGTGCGCATGGCATGCCGCATCGCTGGCGTGTTCAACAAGCATGGCGTGCGCAAGTACGGCGTGATCCGTATCGACTCGGCGGAGTTCGGCGTCGAAAAATGGGGCGAAGACCCAAAGACAAACACCGCGAGAATCGCCGAGACGTTCCGCGAAGCGGCCAAGGTCGCCGCCGACCACGGCGAACGCCTGGCCGCAGAGGGCGAGATCTGCTGGGCCGGCCATCATAGTTGGAAGGACACGCTTGATCTCCTGGAAGCTGTCGGAATGCCGGAGACGCTCGGCTTCCAGGCCGATATGGCCCACACGTACCTGTTTTTGATGGGTTACAATGCGCCGGAACATGCGCTGCTGCAGCCCGGCTATTCGGACGAGGAGTTCTACGCCGCCTACGAAACGATGGTCGAGAAGCTGCGGCCCTGGACTATCGACTTCCACGTGGCGCAGAACGACGGCGAGGTACACGGCGCTGGTTCGCACGACAAGACGGGCAAGCACTGCCCAGCCGATGACCCCAACGGCAAGCTCGACATCGTCCGCTGCGCAGGCTACTGGCTTAAGGACGCCGCGGAGCGCGGCATCCAACACATCTGCTGGGACGGGTGCATGTTCTCCAACGCGATGCTCGAAACACAGGACACGTGGAACGCGATCCTCGATGTGATGCTCAAAGTGCGGGCGGCGCACGGGTGGACGTCTTAGTTGTGAATTCGGAATTGGTGCTTAACATATGCTTTTTTTAGCCTAAGAACTTGAATAAGGAATCACTACAATGACTAAAAAACTTAATATTGGACTGATCGGATACGGCTTTATGGGCAGGACACACTCCAATGCCTACCATAAGGTCAAACACTTCTTCGACATCCCTTACGATCCTGTGCTGCAGGTTGTCTGTGGATTGGTCGAAGAAGAAGCCAAAGCCTTTGCCGATAAGTGGGAATACAAATCATATACTACCGATTGGCATAAGGTTATTGAAGATGAGAACATCGACGTTGTGGAAATCTGTGTGCCGAACAATCTGCATGCCGAGATTGCTATCGCTGCTGCCAGGGCTGGCAAGACAATCTGTTGTGAGAAGCCCCTGGCGCTGAACGTCGCGCAGGCCGAGGAGATGGTTAAGGTTGTAGAGGAAGCTGGTGTGCCCAACCTCGTCTCATATAACTATCGCCGGGTGCCCGCTGTAACATTAGCCAAGCAGCTCATCGACGAAGGCCGGCTGGGGAAGATTTTTCACTATCGGGCTAATTTCTTGCAGGACTGGACCATCTCAGCAAATGTGCCGCAGGGCGGGATGGCCACATGGCGGCTGGACGTCAAGGCTGCCGGCTCAGGCGTTACCGGCGACCTGCTGGCCCACTGCATAGATACGGCTATGTGGCAAAACGGGCCCATTACTGACGTGTGTGCCATGACGGAGACCTTTATCAAAGAACGCATGCACGCTGAAACGGGCAAGGTCGAGCCGGTGGGTATCGATGACGCTTGCACTTTCTTTTGCCGCTTTGACAACGGCTCGTTAGGCAACTTCGAGTCCACTCGCTACGCGCGTGGCCACAAGGCCCTTTATACCTTCGAGATCAACGGAGAAAAGGCCTCAATCGCCTGGGACCTCCATGACCTCCATCGTCTCAGCTACTTCGACCACAGCGACGATTCGATTGTACGAGGCTGGCGTTCAATTCACGTTACAGACAGCGACATGCCGTATATGGATAAATGGTGGGTCCCGGGTCTGCAGATTGGTTACGAACACACGTTCGTCCACCAGGTAGCTGACTTTTTGCAGAACTTGGCCGAGGGTAAGCCGACGTCGCCGGACTTTCGCGAAGACCTTGCGACACAGTATGTATGTGACGCAGTGCTGACGTCAGCGAAAAATAAAAAATGGGAAACCGTGAAAAAACCGTGAGTATAGGAGCAGAAGCACACAGGTAGTTTATAACTTGTGCTCTTATGCCCTTGTGAAGTAAGGAGAATTTATGTCTGCTAATTCTATTGTGAACAAAGCGCTTGAACAGGGAAAAGGAATCGTTCGCCTGGCGCCGAACTGGGTGCCGCGTTCTTTTTGTGTACCGGGTCGGCGTATCAAGCTGCATCCGGATGACTATTACAAGCTGGGGGGCGAACGTGGCGGTATTGATGAACGGTGGTTTGCATCAACGACGCCGGCGGACAACGGCCCTTTGACATCGCCTGATGAAGGACTGAGCTTCATTGTTTTTGAGGATGGCAGCAAGGTCGAGAAAGTGCGGCTGCTGGATGCCGTTGCCGAGTTGAAAGGCGAGCTCATCGGAGACAGGCTGTGGAAGGAGCACGAGCGCTGGCCAATGTACTCAAAGTTCTTCGACAATAAGGGCGCCCTGCCCCATCATATTCATCATCGGGACAAGCATGCGGCGCTGACGGGTCAGTTAGGCAAGCCGGAGGCGTATTACTTTCCGCCGCAGGCGAATAACTACGGCGGCGATTTCCCTTATACCTTCTTCGGTCTCCAGCCCGGCACCACGAAAGAGCAGGTCCGCCAGGCCCTGCTCGACTTTGAAAAGGGCGACAACAAAATCACGAATCTTTCTGCAGCGTACCGTCTCGAAGTTGGCACCGGCTGGGATGTCCCGCCCGGCGTCCTACATGCACCGGGAAGCCTGTGTACCTATGAGCCACAGAAGGCATCAGACGTCTTTGCCATGTACGAGTCGGTTTCACATCATCAGGTTGTCCCCAAAGAGCTGCTTTGGAAGGACACGCCGGAAGACAAAATGGGCGATGTTGACCATTTGCTCGCGGTGATAGACTGGGACCTGAATGTTGACCCCAATTTTGCGGCGAACCGGTTTATGCGTCCCAAACCCGTCCGACCGGTTAAGGAAATGGAGGCTGAGGGTTACATCGAGAATTGGATATGCTATAAGTCAAAGGCCTTCGGTGCCAAAGAGCTTACGGTTTTGCCGGGTCAAACAGTCGTAATCAAAGACAACGCCTGCTACGGATTTATTACGATGCAGGGTCACGGTACAATGGGACAGTGGAATATAGAGACTCCTGCGCTTATCAGGTACGGCCAGTTGACCCACGACGAATACTTT
>JAUWBX010000090.1 GCA_030609625.1 Phycisphaerae bacterium | reverse complement strand
GGCTCGGCGATGGTGTGCTGGTTCGTCATAATGTTCCGAATAGCTGTGAGTTGTTTTTGAGCTGCCAATCTGTTCACCCCGTTAGAAATTCTATGTCGAATAATATAACACATGAAGGCAAAATTTCTAACAGTGTAAACTTCGAGAAAGACCGTCAATGGTGGTTTAATTTTTTATATCGCAACAATAGAGAAAGAGGTCAGGATTTTACCGAAGACTTGTGGACGCCCGGTTTTTTTAAGTGCCGGATAGAAACACCTGCCAAAATCATTCTCTGGGCCAACCTGAGTCCGCCAGAGGCGCACTGTAAGCCCGAGTCCCGATATATCGGGATTGATATTGATGCAGTTCGCGAAGATTTGCGCATGCACCAGGAAAACCTAAAACAATGCGTGTCCCGTCGCACGCCGCTCGTCTCTCGAATCACGAGTCACGGGACCCAAGTGACGAATTTCGAGTCACTTTGTTTGACTGCCGAGGCGTTTATTGCAAAACGACAAACAAACCATCATCACAGAACCACCATTTTGGCCGGCTATCCCTGGTTTGCAGACTGGGGCAGAGATGCCTTCATAGCCTTGCCGGGTCTGTTACTCTCAACCGGCAGATTTGAAGAGGCAAAGTCGGTCTTGACCACCTTTGCCGCAGCGGCAGACGAAGGTATGATTCCAAATCGTTTTGACGACAGGAGCGGGACCACTTATTTTAACAGTGTCGATGCTTCTCTTTGGTTTATCAACGCAGCTTTTCAATACATTGCCGCCAGCGGTGATTCAAAGACCTTCATACAGGAGCTTGTGCCGACAATCCGCTGGATTATAGAGTCCTACCATAAAGGCACACGGTTCGATATTCACGCCGACTCCGATGGACTTATAACCGCAGGTAACAACGAAACGCAGCTAACATGGATGGATGCCAAGTATGACGGCGTTGCTTTTACGCCCAGATGCGGAAAAGCGGTCGAGGTCAACGCCCTGTGGTATAATTCTCTTTGCCTTTTGGCCCAATTTTATACCGACCGGAATATAGAAAATGCAGAGCACTATAAATCAATGGCAGATAAGGTTCGGACCAGCTTTTGCGAGTTATTCTGGAATGAAAGTAAAGGTTACTTAAACGATTGCATTTTGCCTGATGGCTCGGTGGATGAGAGTCTTCGGCCAAATCAGATATTCGCAGTTTCACTTCCATTTTCACCATTGTCTGCCCAGCAGCAAAAATCAGTAGTAAAGGCAATGCAAAATCAATTATTGACACCTTACGGCCTGCGAACGTTGAACGTTCAGGATAGTCGTTATAAAGGTGTATATACAGGCCCGCAACAACAGCGTGACGAGGCTTATCACCAGGGTACCGTCTGGGCGTTTCTGTTAGGGCCGTTCGTGGAAGGTTTCCTGAAGGTCAATGGATTCAGTCGAAAAAGCAAAAAAAAGGCGGCTGAATTTATCCAGCCTCTGCTGCAGCACCTAACTGAGGATGGCTGCCTCGGGTCTGTCTCGGAGATATTCGATGGCGATGCACCTCATAAGCCAAGAGGATGTATCGCCCAGGCCTGGAGCGTAGCTGAACTCATCAGGGCATATCAGTTGATAAACAGTTGAATTAAAGTGCCTAAAGTGTAAAGTATAAAGTGCCTAAAGTTAAAAGGAACGAATAGCGAATCCCGATGTACATCGGGATCGAATGTCGAACTAATCTGTTTTCCTTTCACATTGCTTGTTCCACCGTCAGGTGTCCTCGCAGAGTCTTTCGGACTGCGGAGATATTGGATATTCTTTTTTGTAACTTTAGCTCACTTTAGGCATTTTAATTCTTCTCGAATCAGGCAGCCGTCACAGGGGCAGAATGCGCGAATGTTTTGTTCCGGCGTGGCCGGCGGCACTTCACAGCCCGGCATTAAAATGAATTTGTCTCCTCCGGTTTTCAGACACTTCCTGGCGGCCTCAGCAACCTCTTCCGGGCTGCCCTCAAACAGGACACCGGCCGGGTTGAAATTTCCGCACAGCGTAATTTCGGGCCCGGCAAGCTCTGCGGCCTTGGCAAGAGGGACCATCCAGTCAACGTCTATAATGTTCGCACCGCTTTGGGCCATGTATGAAATATGGTTTTTTATGTTACCGCAAATATGCAACTTCACAGCAGCGCCAGCCTCGTGAATAGCTGCAATCAGCTTCTGCTCCAACGGCAGGACAAATTCTTTATACATGTCCGGTGCAATCAGACTTGCAGCCGCATCGCCAATGCCAATCATATCCGCACCGGCCTTTACCTGAGCAGCAGCAAAAGCAATTGCATTTTGGATGATTATCTCACCTGCCTTGATAAACATTTCCGGCCTATCTACCAAGTCTAAGAATGTGTTTTCCACGCCCCGCAAGTCCGCATACTCTGCCATTGGGCCTTCCACCCAGCCTAAGACGCTGTGGGTCTGTCCGACCTCGTTGGCCATCTTCCGCACACTTTCAATCCGCTGTTTTGTTCGTTCCGCGTTTTCAATATCAAACGGTTTTACCTTCGATATATCATCATAAGTTTTTATCAATAAATCTTTCGGCCTTCCAACTCCATCGGCGGGATAATCAAATTGCATCCCGTAGGCGGATGCCTCTCGCCAGGGGTCGCTTATCGCGCTTATCTGGTCGAGATTAAATGCCCTTGTCACCGCAAGCTGTGCCTGTACCAGGACGTCCCCGTCGAGATAATAATCCCTGTATGTATGCCCAATGAAATTGGCCGACCAAGCCATAAAGATAGGGGTAACAGCGGGACGGTCGTAAGAAGCTCCCTTTAAGATCGCATAAATTCGTTCTTTCGGAGTCATAAATCACCTTAACAAAATAAGAGAGTGCCTAAAGTGTCTAAAGTGAGCTAAAGTGCCTAAAATATGGATATCAGTGTATCAGGAAATCAGGGTGCAGTCCACAGTCCTTGGGACTCCTTACGGAGGACACCTTACGGTGGATATCATGGAATCTGGATACCAGGAAAAAAATGAAGTTAACCTGATATCCTGGTAATCTGATAACCACTACCTGATGCCCTGATACACTGATAACCATGCTCACTTTCGGTACTTTAGCTCACTCCCGCTGCGACGCATCGCGGCGAGTTAGTTCCTGGACCAAAGCCAAAAACGAACCCTTTACCTGCTCAAATGTTGGTTGGCTTACAGCTTTTCCGGTGCCGGTTTTTTTAAGCCACTGAGGTGAAATCATAAGCAAATAATCGAAGCCGGCTGGAATTTTGTCCTGGCTCTGCCGAAAGGCTTCCCGCAACAGTCGTTTCAACCGATTACGCAAGACTGCGTTTCCGCAGGATTTTTTGACGGAGATACCAAGTCGCGGATAGCCACAATTGTTTTCTGCCATATAGAGCGTAAGCAGGCCGTTGCTCAGATGCCGACCACGAGCCAAAACGGCTTTGAATTGCCTGTTATTGACAAGTCTTTTGTTTTTCGGAAACGAAAACTGCATACTTTTGGTAATTGGTAATTGGTAATTGGTGAGTGGTTAATCGGTGAGTTGAATACTCACTACTCACCACTCACAACTCAGCATCACGTTAGCCTGTCGCCATAGCGAGATCATCCGCCTTTTTTCTCCTGTGCAAAACCTCGGCACTTATTTTGCGCAGCGTTTTAGAATAATCCAAGACACCGGCAAGCTTATCACTGTCCTTGCCGGCCACTACGGGTACATTCTCCAAATTGTACAGCCTCATCTGCTCTATTACCTCTTTAAGGGGCTTATCGGGCGTGGTCTTGTCCTGTACAGGCTCAGCAACATCACAGGCGAGCAGCCAGCCGGCCACATCCTGATTCGCAAACATCTCCTTGATGTCAGCGATAGTGATTATCCCTATAATTCGCGACTGACCGTCAATAACGGGATAATACACACTCTCAGAAGTGCTGAATACCTCAAGAATCTGCTGCAGCGGCACATCCTGCGTAATGGTTGTCGGGCTGGTATTCATAACATCGGCAACCGTATATGTCTTTATCAGATCCTCCTCGGTAACATTCATTCCTACTTCGCCCGCCTTTTTGACGCCCACCTTGACCAATATCGGCCCAAGCAGCTCTATAATAAACGTCTCAGTCATAACGACTATAATAATGGTCTTGCCGAATTCCGAATTGAACAACTGGCTGGACATAATTGCAAGACCGATGGCCACGCCGGCCTGTGGAAGCAGGCAGATTCCGAGGTATTTACGAACTACAGCCGGTGCCCTCGAATACTTAGCGCCATACCAGGCCCCCACCACTTTGCCCCCAACCCTGCAGGAAATATACACTGCCGTTATAGCTGCTGTCGAAGAAGCTAATCTGCCAAGCTCAATATGCGCACCGGCAAGCACAAAAAACGAAATATAAATGGGCGACGAAAATTTCCGGATAAGCTCAAAAACATTCTTGCTCTGGCGGGGCGCCAAATTAGCCATAGTTATACCCAGCACCATAGCAGGCAGAATCGGGTCGATTCCCGCTACAATCGAGACGCCAACCACAAGCAGAAGTGAAGCTATCGAAAATTCCAGGATTTTATCGTTGGCCCTGACGAATTTTAGCAGAAAATATAACGTTACACCCGCCAAAAACCCTAAGAGCACTGTACCTACGATTTCACCCAACAGTATAAAGGTGGTGCCGAAAGCAGAGCTGTCTGCTGTGCCCAGGAGCGCTTTGGCTCCGGTGGCTGCGACGCGATAGAGCAGCAGCGCTAAGGCATCATCGAGCGCAACGATAGCGAGTATTGCCGTCGTAAGAGGCCCTCTTGTTTTATACTCCCACAAGACGTTTACCGTCGATGCCGGTGCCGTGGCTGAGGCTATGGCACCCAGCACAAGTCCCATTGCAATCGAAGTGTATAGCTCTCCTGATATGTGCCAGGCCATCAACGAAGTGCCGAGTGCTACCAGGAGGAAAGCCCCAAATCCCTGTGAGAAAAGAATGATGAAAAACTGCCTGCCGTACTTTCTAAATACTTCAGCCCGAAGCTCGGCCCCAATCATAAAACCGATAATGCCCAAAGCAAACATTGTAAAGGGCTTTAGAGCTTCGACTCTTTCGGGTGTTATCAGATTAAGAACATCCCTGCCCAGAAGTATCCCGACAACAACAGCACCGACGACCTGGGGAATGTGAAGTCTTTGAAAAAGACGTGCGCCGAACGCACCACCCAAAACAATCAGACCGAACAGTAAAACCACGTTTAAATTGAATTGACCGGAACCATCATTGCTTGCAATAACAACCGAATGAATCATAAACTCCATCTTCAAAACCAATCGAAACTAAGGACTTGTAAATAAATTATCTTCCATTCTTGACTGTCCCTGCCTGCCGGCGGTCAAGACCTAATTTCTTTACCAGTCCTAAGCAAGCCGGGCACTATATATTATCAGCCCTTTGCTGCCGTGACAATACCTCGGCACTGAGCGACCTGTGAACCGCCCGACAGTTCAAAACACCAACAAATCCGTCATCTTCAGTTGAAACTATAACCGGCAGGTATTCGATATCAAGGCGTCTTGCTTTCTCGAACGCATTTGACAATGCCATATCCGGCGTTATCTTAGCAATGATTGGCTCCATAATATCAAGCGCCACCAGCCAATCGTTTAACTCCTGCGTTGCGAAAGTAGTTCTGATACCGTCTAATGTAACTGCACCTATCAGCTTTTTATCGTTGTCAACAACAGGATAATAAAAGCCGTCGGTGCTGCTGACCACTTTGACAACCTCACCCAGTGACATACCTGCCGAAATAACCGGCACTTTCGCATCCATCACATCGCCGACACTGTGGGTTTTAATAAGGTCCTCTTCAGTGATATTCATCCCTACTTCACCGGCTTTTTTAACGCCGCTCTTCGTAAATAACGGGCCGATGAACTGGAGTATAAATACCCCTACTATTATCACCGACAGCATCATATCTTTGACTTGCCCTTCAAACCGGTGGCTGGCCATAATCAACAAAGCGATAGCAATGGTGCCCTGTTGATATAAACAAAAGCCCAGATATTTCCTTACCGTCGGAACGGCTTTTGAATAGGCAGCGCCCCCGTATGACCCTGTTGTTTTGCCGAGGATACTGCCAACGACGTAAACAGCAGCCACCAGCCAGATTTGCCTGTTCATACTGACGTTCATTCTGGCACCAATAATCACAAAAAACAGGACATAAATCGGCGGAGAAAATTTGCGAATAAGCTCAAAACTTCTAAGACTTCGCCGAGGGGAAAAGTTTATCAAGGTTACACCACAAGCCATAGACGATAGAATCACATCGAACTTCAGACTTATCGCCAAACCAATTGAGAGCACTATAGTGCTAATCGTGAAAATCAGAGTTTTCTCGTCGTCGTCAAGCTGCTTTATAATCCATCGCAATATCAGCCCCACTGCCAGCCCCAACCCCAAGGAGCCTATCACTTCATAAAACGAATGAAATATCATTCTCAAGAAACCGACTTCCTTATGGCCGGTAAGAAAAGTCGCCAAACTGATACTGGCGATGTACAGAATCAGAGCAAGTGCATCATCGAGCGCGACAACCGCCGTCAGCATTGTTGTAAGCGGCCCCCGTGTTTTATATTCCCACAATACATTCATAGTCGAAGCAGGGTCCGTCGCCGCACAGATAGCACCGAACACCACCCCAATCGCCAATGCCATGTGCCAGTCATAGAAGTAACAAAGCACAAGAAAACAGGCCCCCCCCACCAGTAGAAATGCCGCCAGACCCTCAAACAGCAATATCGCTATAACCTGTCTGCCGTACTTTACAAAAATCTCACGTTTAAGCTCGCCACCAATTAAAAAACCGATAACGCCCAGTGCAAACAGGTTGAATGGTTCGAGGGTCTCTACCGTCTGTGGTGAAATAACGTTCAGCAAAGGCCCCAGGATTACGCCGATGGTTACGTAGCCGATTATCTGCGGTATGTGAAGTTTTTGGATTATCCTGGCCCCCACCGTCCCGGCGAAAATGGCAATTCCTATCAGCAGTATAATATTGACCTGCTCGGCCCGGGCTGAGATGTTCGCCAATAATTCGTTCATTGTCACACTCTGAAAAAGCAAAAAACAGAATACCGCCTATCGGAAAATATACCTAAACCAACTGCGTGCCACCAATATCCAAAAAAAACTATACTAATCTCAAAATCTGTTTTGTCAAATGATTTTCGCTTGCCAGCCCCAAGCGGGTGTGGCCAGATTTTCTGGCAGAGTAATTTCCCGTTGTCATGCTGTCCGAAGGACTCCTTACGG
>JAUWBX010000487.1 GCA_030609625.1 Phycisphaerae bacterium | reverse complement strand
CGAAGGTAGCTGTCAGCAGGGCCGAACAATTCAAGCTGCCTGTCAGTCGAATCTAATTGTATCGTAACTTCCATCGTATGATCACAAAATATTTTTTCATTCTTAAAAAGTGCCTAAAGTGAGCTAAAGTGAGCTAAAGTGACACTTATGTGTCATCCTGAGGCGCAGCCGAAAGATCTGGCCAATGAAAAGGAGATTCTTCGCTTCGCTCAAAATGACAGCTCGCCCATAAGGGACAAGCTGTCACTTTAGGCACTTTTAACTTTAGGCACTTTAGACACTCCAAACTTTAGCTCACTTTGTAAAAATAAAGAACAAATACGCAAACGGTGCCGCTACCAGAGTCGAATCGATAATGTCTAATATTCCGCCGAACCCCGGCACATTATTTGCCGAATCTTTTTGCTCAGCGTCTCGCTTCATCATAGACTCGACCAAATCTCCAATCTGCCCGATGAACGCAAAACACACGCCAAAGATTACTGCCGACCACCAAACCATTATATCACAACTTAGCGCAAAACCAACAGCAACTATCATTGCGGCCCCAACAGCGCCGCCCATTCCTTCCCAGCTTTTTGAAGGGCTGATTTTAGGCGAAAATTTATGCTTGCCAAACAAACTCCCAATCGCATAAGCCCCTATATCAGCCGATTTTACCACAAAAACAAACATAAGCAAAAGCCAGAGTCCAAATTCGAGCCGCATCGACACACAGAAGCTGCTTAAAAGCCCCAGATACAAAATCGAAAAATAACTCGCTCCGCAGTTAGCAACTACTCCTGAAGTTCCGTAGTATATATATTGGTATAAGAGCAGGGCCAACAGCACAAAAGCGGAGAGGAAAATCAGATATGTTTCCGGCTGAATTATCGTAAATTGCTGCCAATACCGGCTGGTCGCGAATAAAATCGAAGCGATGATTGAAACAGGAATAAAAATCTTCAGCTTTTTCGCCGCTGCGAGTTTCGACAATTCCAGTTGGGCAGGGATTGCTAATAGCGAGATAAGGACACAAAAAACTGTTCCCTGTACCGCTCTATCGTCGGCCACCGAAGCGGTCAGAGAGCCGTCCAGCCAGCCGTCGAAAATGACAACAGCCGTAAAGAACACCGTCATCAGTATTCCAAAAAGCAACCTGTATCTGAGCATGATTTCTTATTTTTTGCCCCACGTTTCACGTGGGGTTCACATGGATGGTGAATGCAGGACAAGCCATCCCCTGTTCTGCGCTTGAGGCTGCCACCATTCTATGAACTATGAACTTGTTTTGATAGTTCCGAAACGTCGGATTCGTTTTGCGTAAGTCAGGATTGCTTTTTCCAGAGCAGCTTTTTTGAAATCCGGCCAAAAGGTTTTTGTAACGTAGAATTCACTGTATGAGATTTGCCAGAGCAGAAAGTTACTGATTCTCATTTCATTTGCCGTCCGTATCAGGAGGTCCGGCTCGGCAAGCCCCGCTGTATATAGATGTCGGCTTATACACTGTTCGTCGATATCCTCTAAGTGTAATTTACCGCTTTTATATTCTTGTGCGATTTGTTGGGTCGCATCAACGATTTCCGTTCTACCCCCGTAGTTTAGCGCCAGGGCAAGTATCATACCGGTATTAGCGCTGGTTATTTCCATCGTTTGTCCAAGTTCATTTTGTACCGCCTCGGGAAGGCCGGCCAATCGCCCGAGGTGAATCAGCTTCACATTGTTCTTCATCAGCGTAGGACGTATCCCGACAAGGTATTGAGTATAGAGATGCATAAGTGCATTGACTTCGGTCTTCGGTCTTTTCCAGTTCTCTATGCTGAACGAATATAATGTGAGAGATTCGATACCAAAATCAACACAGCTAAGAGCTATTGTCTCGACTGTTTTTCCGCCCTGGCGATGTCCCTCTATTCGCGGCAGACCTTTTTTCTTTGCCCATCGGCCGTTGCCGTCCATAATGATGGCAATATGCCTGGGCATCTGGTCGGGCGTCAGACCAAGACGCTCGGCGGTTTTCTTAATCTTCTCTTCGTGATTCTTCATTACCTGAATATTGTCTGACTTCGTTTCGGTCCTACGCCAATGACTGTAATTGGTTTGCCAATTTCCTCTTCGATTCGGCAGATATAGTTTCGGGCGTTCGTAGGCAAATCGTGAAAATCGTTTACTTCGGTTATCTCCTCATCCCAGCCGGGAACGGTTTCGTAAACGGCACTTGCCTGTAAGAGTTTGTCCGTATTTGCAGGGAAGAACGTTTTCTCTTGGCCGTTGATTTTGTATGCCCTGCAAATCTTCAATTCTTTCAGTCCGGCTAACGTATCCAGGTGCATCATTGCTACCGAATCGATAGAGCCGATAGTTACAGCGTACGATACAGCTATGGCATCGAACCACCCGCATCGCCGCGGACGCCCCGTCGTCGTACCGTATTCGTTCCCTTTGTCACGGATGTATTGGCCTGTCTCGTTGTCCTGCTCCGTGGGGAAGGGACCGGC
>JAUWBX010000257.1 GCA_030609625.1 Phycisphaerae bacterium | reverse complement strand
GCCGGTCCCTTTTGCCTGCTTTTTGTTGGCACCGACCCAGTAAAATTTATCAAAGACATGTTCGATTTCATCTTCGGGACTGCCAACCCCCGTGTCAGTTACACTAACCCGTACCAGAGACGCGCCTTCGTCAACTTCGATTTCAATCTTTACTGAACCTCCGGACGGAGTATATTTGACGGCGTTACTTAACAAATTAACAATAACCTCCTGAATCATATCCTTGTCCACGTACACCTGGTCGAATACAATCGGTTTTTGCCCGATGACCTCTACCTTCTTTTCTTCAGCGTAGCCTTTTATCATTTGCAACTGTTCTTCTATGAGCATCGTCAAGCTGGCCGGCTCCTTATTTACTTTTATTAGACCTGACTCTATTCGCGAACTATTCAGGATATTTTCAATCAGCCGATTCAACCTTTGGGCCTGACTTTGAATCACCGAATAAAATTCTTTTCTTGTCTGTTCATCGTCAGCTTCACCATCAGCTAACATTTCCGTATAGGCTGTGATAGAAGCAAGAGGCGTCTTGAGCTCGTGTGAAACATGACTTACAAAATCACTTTTCATCTTTGATATTTCTTTCTCGCGGGTAATATCGTGCAGCACCGCCACGGCCCCGCAAACCTGCTGGCCCTGGTCGTAAACACACGAAACGATGCAATTGAAGGTTTTTGGAGTTCCGTCTTCTAAAAATTCGAGCTCCTTTCTCGTTGCCTGCCCCTTACTTTGTTTGCTGCGAGTTAGAAAATCTACAAATTCACCTTGGTCCGGACCTATCAGCTCGCTGATGGGTTTGTGCTGCGAACTGTTAAAATCAAAATTGAAAAGTCGGCCGGCCGCCTCATTTGCCATTAACAGCCTGTCAGACTCATCGATAACGATAACAGCGTCACGAATGCTGTATATAATGGCCTCGGTGTTTTTCCCGCGTCTTTGTGAAAGTTGAATCTGAACCTGCAAATCCTTGATTTGCTTTTCGTACTCGGCAATACGAGCGGTACAGCCGGCAAAATGCTTATTAATAGCCTGGCTCAATTCACCGAGGGACGAGGCACGAGGCACGAGGGACGAGACGTCCTTCGTCCATCCTCTCTGTCGTCCATCGTCGTCACTGTCGTCCTGGAGCAGTGTGGCTATGGACGTGACCGCCCCGGCCAGTCTTAGCTGGTACAAGCCAAGACAAATCACGCCCACAGCCCCAACAACGCAGCACACCGACACAACGGGTATCCGCTGCACATAACCGGCGTAGCGCCAACCCTCCTGGGTGCCAGAGTCCTCCGTAAGGAGTCCATAGGACTGCCACTTGGCGAGGCCGTCTACAAACAAACTGCTCGCCACGATTAACATGACTATCGCATATAGAATTCTTCTGAGTCTCAAAACAACAACCCTGATTAATTTAGTATTTTCTATTGTCTATTTTACTATTGTTACGAGCTTGAGAATCGTTTGGTGGGCTTTAGCCCACCAAACAAAACTCGCATCATCTCGGTGGGGCAAGCCCCACCCTACGGCTAAAAGTGCCTAAAGTTATTTGTTTTTTTTAACTTTAGTTCACTTTAGCTCACTTTAGGCACTTTCCTGTTTTACCTTCTCTGCCACTTGTCGGAGTCTTCGCGCTCAATATCACCAAGCAGAATTCTTTCAATCATGTCCAGCTCATCCGGATTCGTCTCAGCAATGATTCTCTCTTTCAGCCGAATCGCCTCAAGATATGACGGACGAAGCTCAAGAACATATTCCAGTTCCTTCATTGCAGCCTCGGTATCACCTTCAACATAGTATCTCGCGGCTTCTGCGTAACGGTCTTCCACCAATCTGGCTTTGCCCGCCCACTGCAATTCTTCCTTTGCGCCAAATCTCTTCCGGCGAACATCATCTACTCTGGAGGCACTATTCGTCTCTTCCGGCTCATCTATAATGTGAGGTGTAAGCAGCACTATAACTTCCTGGCGTTGAGTCGAATCAGAAGTACCTCTGAACAACGCTCCTATAAGCGGCAAATCGCCTAACAGAGGTATCTGGCTTCGGCTTGTAACCACAACATCCCTGAACAGACCGCCAATAACAATAGTCTGGCCGTCTTTGACGATTATGTTGGTCGCAAGTTCTGTCGAGGACTCGTCAGGTATGTCATTGGCTTTCAAGGTACCGGAGCTGTCCTTGGGATGGATATCCATCCGGATGTAGCCGTCGTCACCTATATAGGGTCTAAAAGTCAGTTTGGTACCTGTATCGAGGAACTTGACTTGCTGAGTCGTCGAAGTTTGTGTTTGTGTGGTCTGAGAAATATAACCAATCTTGGTGCCGATATAGACCTGTCCAAGCTGTTTATTTACCGCCAGAATCTTGGGATTAGCAAGAATTGTCGTATCGGTTACGGTCTCCAATGCAGTGATAAATGCTGCCACGTCACCGGTTGTAATTCCAATTCTCAGCCCGCTGCCTAAGGAAGCCGCAAAACCAAAAGTCTCTATTGGCGTCCCATTAGCAACTCCCTGGCCTAATTGACCGATAGGAGTGGTTCCTGTGGTCTGGGAACCCTCGACAAAGCCACCTAAAACAGTATCCAACGTGCCTCCTGTTGCATCGGTACCATCCAGAGCGACGCCCCCCATCATGTTCAGGTCAACACCCAGCTTCATACCCTCGTTCAAAGTGGCACTGAGAATAGTCGCCTCGACCAGCACCTGCCTGGGCCTAACGTCCAGCTCCTTAAGCATCTTTTCCGCTTCAGCGATATTTTCAGGATAGTCCTCGATAACTATGGTGTCATTCAGTGCCATAGTATCACCGCCGCCGGTGCCTGTACTGATAGACTCACCAGTAGTGGCAGTAGCCTCAGGAGGAGAACTACCCTGAATACTTCCGGCACCGCTGAGTACCGGAGTGATGAGCTTCATCGCTTCGGCAGCGCTGATGTAGTACAAAGTAAAGATCTTGTATGTCATTCGGTCCGGGTCTTCCATAATCTTTTTGTATTCTTCCTTAGTATATACCCTGATGAGACTACCCCTTCGCTCGTACTTAAAGTTGTCGCCCAGGATCGCGTCCATAGCTTCATCGAAGGTTACATTGGTAAGCCGCCTGAACGCCAATACGCCGTCCACGTTTGGCGTAGGCACAATGTTTCTCTGACATATACTGCCTAACAATGCCAGGGCCTTGCGCACGCCAAAATCCTCCTCACAGTTAAATACCGGAATCATCCCACTTGGGAGAACGCTTGCCCGGCTTCTACTTGTCCGGATTTCTGCTGTACCCGCATTTGCCCAGAGGTCAGCTTCAGCCGGCCCCCGGCCAACGTCAGCGACCGCAATCGCCGCCATCAGAGCCAATACAATGCACCATACAAACAACTTGCTTCTGATTTTGCTCTTGTCTTTTGAATTCTTTTTGCGATACATGATTCATCTCCTGTTCTTATCTTGCGCATAGCGTTTAGCACATCGCTTTAACTATCCGCTGTTTCAATTTACCTGTGCCAATTTCAAGGTTATTCGTGATTCTCTACATCTCATTACCACTGTGTTTTCTTTGATTTCAACTACTTCACATTCATACCTGTCAATTCCGTCACCGACGAGCAATTTATCCCCCACTCTCAATACCTTATCATTGATAAAAGCGAGGGGATTCTCGCTCGACATTATTGCTTCAAGCTTCAGCTTCTCCGCCACCTTTCTGATTACTTCTTGGTCACTATCTGTTGAAACGATATTTACTTCTTCAACACCAGCTGATTTTCGTCTTTTGCCATCAACAAAATCCTGCCAGCCGTCCGAAGCAAAAAAGTCTCTGGCTATTACATCATTGCGCCCTTCAACTTGCGGCAATTGTATAAAGGATATTTTTAATTCCGATTCCGACTGAGTTTCCACATCCATCTGCTCCGTCATCGACCCTGCTTCAGCAGCCTGCGGTTCTGCCCTGGTAAGCACCCTGACCCACATAAAGGCCATCAGCGTAATCAAGCACAACGCCAACACTGTCTTTTTCTTTTCCCCGGCCAAATGGTTAAAAAGCCTGTTACCGCTATTTCTCGCGTTTTGTCTCATAATCTTCTTTTGCCCTATTTATCCCTGCCCGACTTTTGCTCTGTAATAAATGACCGCCCTTGCCTCCATACTCACCTGGCCGTCATAATCACTGTCGTTAGTAAGTTTCACCTGCTCGATGCGAACCAACCTGTCCAACCCCTGCAGCCGTCGATAGAATTCGAATATCTTGTCTAATTTACCTTTGCACTGCATATTAACCGGTATGCAGTTTAGCTCCTCGGACTTTACTTCCTTGCGGGGCTCAATCACCTGCTCACTTAAGTTGTGCTCATTCATCAAATCAGCAATTCTGTGCAAAAACGCGCCAAGGTCTCTTTGCCCGGGTATATTTGCCTCATAGTTTTCGAGCTTCTGCTGGAGCTTCAGCAATTGCTCTTCGAGCAGGGACAGTTGTTTATTATCTGCAGTGCCTTTGGCAATAGTCAGTGTCTGTGCAGCTTTTGTCTGCCTGACGGCCTTCATTGTCCTGCGTAGAGGCAGATACCGAAACAGCACAAACCCGCCTACTATCACTCCGGCTACAACGCATATCGTTAGTTGTTGTCTTTCTCTAAACAACATCACTGCTTTTACCTTTTACTGCTCGCGATAATTTGCCAGTTAAGAACTTATCTCAAATTCACTTACCCGGATATTTCCTCTGG
>JAUWBX010000038.1 GCA_030609625.1 Phycisphaerae bacterium | reverse complement strand
GCACGAATGCTTTGCGAACGAGAAGGTTTTCAACTGTTGGAGGTTGATGCACACAAGGCCCATATTGGCTTATTAGGGGAAGCCATAAGGGCGTTCCCAAGTCCAATTGCAGACCCTATGATAATACCAACATTTACAGTTGCAAGAGAAATGGGCAAAGTGTGCAATTATGCGATTAGTGGGCATGGGGGAGATGAACTTTTTGGTGGATATTTGACGTATCGAGCAGCAATTTCTGAAAGCATTTACGGTAAGTATATACCCAATTTTGTATTCAGGACGGTCCAACGAATAGCCAGGTGGAGGCAGGGAGTGACTAAGAACTCAAGCCGGAAGAAATTCTACAGAGATTTGGAAAGATTTTCTGAAGGTGCACTGTACGATTTTCCTTTTAATCATGAGCGTTTTCGCAGTTACTTCACTGTCGAAGAAATAAACGAGTTAGTCGGAAGCAGAGATTGGCTTTCTCATTACTTTGAGAAAATAGCCTCTTACTTGAATTTGTTAGAAGCCGAGACTACTAAACTGCAGAAGTTGCAGTTTCTGGATCTTTATGGGACTCTCGATAGCCATAATATAGATGCTTCAGTCTTTTCATGTAAGGCGGCGAATATAGAAGTTGGATTTCCTTTTCTGAATGAAGTGTTGATGACTTACTGCTTCCACTTACCAGATGAAATGAAAATCAACCGAAATCATTTGAAATATCTGTTCAGGGAATCCGCTAGAAGCTATCTACCAGAAGAGATTGTGAACAGAACGAAAGCGGGTTTTTCAATGCCAATAAGATCATGGTTTGACCAAGATCTTGATGAGATAATGGACATTTTGACAAGCAGTAACGCAATGATAAAGCAATTTCTGAATCCGAAGCAAATCAGTAAAGTCATTGATAATCATGTAGACCGGCTTCAAGATAACTCCATGAAGATATGGATCTTGCTGACGCTTGAGTTTTTCCTAGAGGCAAAAATGAAAGATGCTAACAAGTCAGACGAGCTTATCCCGTTCGTATCCGAAAGTTAGAAACAAAGAGAGTCAGGTTATGGTCCTTTAAGTGCGGCAGGAGGTAAGAGTTCTTGGTAATTTCGACGAAATCTGCTCGAAGATATCTTACTACGGTTCGGTACCTTCGTTTCTGTCAGATTACAGGCCAACTCCGACGCAGACTCTATCCACTATTTGAGAATCCAGAAAAGTGGTTGATGTCACAGTCGCCGCCTGAATTTCCAAACTGCCGGTGGCACCTGAAAGAATCCTTTCTTCCACCCGGGGCGCAAGGAAATTCCGAAGCAGACATGTTAAGTGGCCATTTTTCGTTTCTCAACGCCGAGCAAAACTTGGGCTGGCCTCCGAAGTGGAATTACGACAATTTGCCGAGGTTGTGGCAGTACAACCTGCATTACTTTGACTTTCTCTGGAACTTGGAATATGAGCAGGTAAAACGCGTCGTTCAAAGCTGGATCGTCAATCATCCTATTGGGCGTGCCCAGGTAGGTTGGGAACTATACCCAACTTCTCTGCGTCTTATGAACTTTTGCAGCGTGTTCCTCTGCAAATACCGAGAACAAACCGAGGCTGATATGGATTTTCTCAACAAGCTTTGGACTAGTATTTATCTCCAGACGGAGTGGCTTTCGAGGCACCTTGAAACACATTTACTAGGAAACCATCTGTTTGAGAATGGAGTTGCTCTGTCTTTTGTTGGAAGCTGTTTTTCTGGACGCGCAGCAGAAAGGTGGCTCCAATTGGGCAAAAGTATCCTGGAGAGAGAAATTCCAGAACAGATACTTGGTGACGGTATGCATTTCGAACGGTCTCCAATGTATCATTGTCGCATTACATATCTGCTCGCAATGCTGATTAACACCGGCAATCAGCAACTGGGTGACCTGGTAAAGAAACCACTTGGCAAGATGATTGCTGCCCTTGGACACCTGACACATCCGGATAGCCGGATAGCCCTTCTTAACGATAGCGCCTTCGGTATATACAACCCTCCAAGTCAGTTAGAGTCCTATGTTCGTAACTTGCTTAACAGCAATAATAGTGATCTATGCAATATCACAAAGGGGCCTTTTGCTCTCCCCGAAGCGGGCTATTATGGTTTCAGGGATGACGAAGGAACATACATAATTTGTGACGCCGCTCGGATTGGTCCGGATTACATTCCCGGCCATGCACACGCAGATATGTTCTCATTTGAGTTATCTCTAAATGGCCATCGGGTTATTGTTGACAGTGGTGTATACGACTACGAACTTGGACAAATGCGTGATTATTGCCGTTCAACGAAAGCTCATAACACTGTTGAAATAGACGGTCGGGATCAATGTGAAATGTGGGCTGCTTTCAGGGTAGCTCGCCGTGGCCACCCATATGATGTCAAATGGCTGCCCAGCGAAAGTGGCTTTCGACTTAGTGGTTGGCACGACGGTTACAAAAGACTTAAAGGGAAGCCTGTACATCATCGCGAATTCACTTGGCACAATTCTGGAACACTTACTGTAAAAGACAGAATCATTGTTTCCTATCCTAAAAGTATAACTTCGAGATTGCACTTGCACCCCGACTGTTCCATAGACAAACTGGAAGCCGACTCCGTGTGGATAAGTTATCCAGCGGGGAAACTCACGATTGCCTTTTCTGGCGGCGCGAACTTGTCAGTCGAAGATTCCTTTTACTGCCCAGAGTTTGGTAAGAAACTTGAAAATAAGGCTTTAGCATATTACGCGTTCGGTAATGATGTTAACATTTCTACTGTTATAAAAGGGGTATAAGGGGAATTCGGCCTGCTCGGTTTTGGCAGTCTACGATTTTATCAATTCAGTTCCCTGTTATCACCTAAATCCTGAGGAGGTGGGTTCCATGAGAATTCTTTTTTTCACACATTATTTTCAACCTGAAGGTAATGCGCCGGCGTATAGGGTCTATGAGTTGTGCAAACGCTGGGTGAAAGACGGGCATGAAGTGCAGGTGATTACCTGTGTGCCAAATGTTCCCAATGGGATTGTTTATGACGGTTACAAGAACCATATGGTGCAGACCGAGATTATCGATGGCATCAGGATTACCCGAGTCTGGACATATATCACTGCAAATAAAGGAACTGCAAAGAGAATTCTAAACTACTTATCATATATGTTTTCAGCAACGTTGGCGGTACCATTTGCAAAAAAGCCAGATGTGATTATTGCAACCTCGCCACAATTCTTCTGTGGATGGGCTGGCATGATATCCAGCCGCCTGCGGCGCGTTCCTTTCATCTTGGAAATCCGTGATATCTGGCCTGAGTCCATCGTGGCCGTGGGGGCAATGCGCAACAGATGGCTGCTCCGCTTGTTCGAGTGGTTGGAGAAGAAAATGTACGCAGCGTCCCAGCACATAGTAACGGTCGGCGAGGGCTACAAGCAGAAATTAATTGAAAAAGGTGTGCGGGCTAAAGATATTTCCGTGATCACCAACGGAGTCGACCGTGACGGTTTCCACCCTTGCGAGGCAGATAAGAAGATCAGACAACGCTACAATCTTGATGGTAATTTTATCTGCGGCTACGTTGGTACTATAGGGATGGCTTGCGGCCTTGATGTCGTCCTTAGAGCAGCAAAGATATTAAAGGATAAGAAAAGAAATGATGTAATGTTCATGTTAGTAGGCGACGGCGCAGTAAAAGACCAACTGCGGGAACAAACGGCTAACGAAGGTCTGGAGGACATCATTATTTTTATTGGAAGACAGGACAGGAAAATGATCCCCTCTTTCCTCTCAACTGTTGATTCTTGCCTTGTCCATCTTAGAAAAACAGAACTGTTTAAAACCGTATTGCCTTCCAAAATCTTCGAGGCAGCCGCCATGGCAAAGCCGATCGTACTAGGTGTTGAAGGTTGCGCTGCAGATCTGGTGAATTCGGCAAGAGCAGGAATATGCATCGAACCGGAAAGTGCTGAGCAACTGGTGGCAGCGCTCGAGAGGCTCGCAGACGACCGTGAGCTTTGCCGCGAATTTGGCCAGGCTGGGCACAAATATGTAATGAAGCGTTATGATCATGATAAGCTTGCGAGGAAATACTTGGATGCAATTATCAAGACCCGTAAAACTTGGTGTAAAACTCGTTCACGTGGAAGCAGGCCTGTGGAGCTTCGACCACTCAATGCCCGAAGAAATTAACCGTGTCCTAACAGACACTATAAGTGATCTCCTTTTCTGTACTGAGCAAAGCGGCGTAGACAATCTTATTCGTGAAGGTATTCCCGAAAGTAAAATATTTCTTGTTGGTAAAGGCTTTCCGAATGACAAATGACAACCCAAATCGCAGATCGATTATTGTTACAGCGATAGGAGCCAGTCTCTTGGTGTTTGCTCTTGGCCTGGCACATCGTGTCCTGGTGGCACGATTATCGACTCCCAGGAGCAAGACTCCGATAGATCCCGCCGCATTAGATGGCTTTCCGTTACAGATTCATAACTGGACGGGCGAGGATCTCCCCTTGTATGAAAGCGAAGTCATTATGGATATGATAAATGCCGAGGCAAATATCAATCGTCGATATTCGCAGGATGATGGCGTGGGATCTGTCTCCTTGTTTATCGCTGCGTCAGGAACCACAGCGGGCATGATGGTCGGCCACGCCCCCGAAGTCTGTAACGTCTTGAGCGGTTACTCACTTGTAGATCAGCGCTTCGTGGAGCTGCCGATAGGCGATGGGACGAAGCTGGCGTGCAGGATTGTTCAATTCTCTCGTGGCGGGTCATTGGACCCAGAGAAGAAGATGGTTCTCTACTACTACATGGCCGACGGGCAGTTATACGCCAACCGTTCGCAGTTGCGATTTCGAGTGCGACGCGGCCCAAATGTGGTCAATTGTATCGCCCAGGTACAGATCGCTGTGTCATCAATAGGGATTCTGGATGCTGATTCAATGGTAAGAATCGTCTCCGACTTTGCCGTAGATTCCGCGTCATCGATAGCTGAACTGTTCGAGCACATCCAAAAGGATCAGAGCATAGACTCACCCCGTGCGATAAAAGAGGGGGGCAGCCGTTAATGAGAGCAGTCAACAACCATCGTGTTCGTGGCAAACGTGCTCTGAGAATCTGCGCCGCAGACCAAGTGCGGCACAACAGCCGCGGACTGATTTTAGCCGTACTGCTACCGCTGGCCATCACAGCGTGGTCGTATTGGCCAGCAATGGCGGACCTTCTCAATGCATGGCAGGGCAACGACGACTACTCTGCGGGCCAGCTTGTTCCGCTGATCGCACTTTTCCTTGTTTGGCGCCAGAGAAAAACGCTTAAAGGATGCCCACTGGTGCCGTGCTGGTGGGGAGGGATAGCCCTTCTCCTATTGGCACAGGCCGTTCGGACCTACGGATTCTTGTCCTTTCGTGTTTCGCCGGAGCGATATGCGATGGTGCTAACGGTGGCGGGCCTGGTTCTTATGGTTGCCGGTTGGCAGGTGTTTCGCAGTGTCTCCTGGATAGTATTGTTCCTTTTTCTTATGTTCCCTCTTCCCATGCTTGTCCACAACCTAATCAGCGGATCATTGCAGAGAATGGCAACAACTGGTTCGGTATTTCTTTTGGAGGCGTTTGGTGTCAGGGTCAGCCAGCAGGGAAATGTCGTGATGCTGAATGAAAATATCCCTATGGCGGTAGCAGAGGCCTGCAGCGGCCTGCGGATGCTGACGGCGTTCGTTATTGTCGCGGCATTCATGGCGTATATGGTGAAACGCTCACGCCGAAAGAAAGCAGTCCTGCTTTTGTCAAGTGTTCCTGTCGCGGTGATGTGTAATATTTTGAGACTCTGCGTGACGGCGGTGCTATTTCTGCTTGCAAGCGCTGAAGCAGCACAGAAGTTCTTCCATGATTTTGCAGGTCTGGCCATGATGCCGGCTGCCGTTTTGCTTATGTTCAGCGAGCTATGGCTGATGGATAAACTGACTTTGCCTGAGCCTGAGCCGCAACAAGGACAGGGGCAGGCAAGAGCGCAAACCAAATCAGCCGCCCGAACCAGTGCGAAACGGACGAAGAAAAGAAAGCAATATGTATAGAACCGAATAGTTGGTCTGGGTGGGCAGGAGCAGGAATAGTTTATCCAGATATGGACGTTTCCCACTAAATCGGGAAAATGGCTCGAATTGGTCGTAAAAAAGAAGCAAAATTTATTTTTATATTGGTAATACCCTGGTAGAAGCTGAGATTCTCGTTGATTGGTGAGTTACAAGTTCTTGTGAACACAGAAGTTACGGGCGTATTCGCCCATTTTGGAATCGGCATTGAAAAAAAATAATATTTTTTGAAAAAAAACTCTTGACATCGATAGGGAAATCCGGTAATAATATAGAAATGAAAGTTTATGGAGTGATGGGTCGATGATCGACTGCAGAAAACTTATCGCAGTGGTTATTGGGGGGCTGGTCGTTACGGCGGCCGCTTATGCTGGCATGGTACCAGTGTCAAGGCTGGATGCTGGACGACGGCAGTTACCGCACGTTTGCGGCCAGACAGATCTCCGGTACACAAATTTATCCAGCCCATCTAATTTCCCCAGTGTCGGTCATCTGGATTCATGGTCTGTCGAGTTTTTACCCGAGGCAAGTACGGATGTCAGCCAAACCTCTGAGATACAGCATCCGCTAAGCTTGACGAATGGGCAGGGCAGCTTAAATTTATGTCTGTCTGCTTTGATAGGCCTGGGTTTGTGCAGTTCTGCTCACTGGGTGAAAAGGCTGTCCTTTGGTTTTGTGCCGGAATGGTACCACGATGGTGGTCCTTTCCAGATTGGTCACAGTTTTGCTGTAACACCGGAATCTCTCTGCCCCGTACCGGTTTGCTGTTTTATTCAGCCGGTCTGCACGGTGGAGGATTCTCTTCCACAATACCGCTTGGGGACAGTTGTGTCCCTTTGGCGAAAATCACAATTCACACCAACTGTACTTGCCCCCCGTGGACCTCCTAACATGTCATAATGACAGATTGTTTCCCTCTGTTTTAGGTGCGGGAGCAATCATCGGATTGAGTGTTTTACTTAATCGAACGAAGAAGTTATTAAACTAACATGTTACGGAAGGAGAAACAAACAATGAAACGTATTGTATTATTTACTTTAGTGATTGGTCTGTTTGCGGTGCAAGCAGATGCGGATATGTGGCAAGTGGACAGAGATACAGCATTACTATTAACGAACTACAAGGTGGATCCGAGCTCGAGCCCCGATACAGTGGGTTCACTGAACATCTATGATGGATATCATTCTGATTATGGGCCCATGTCTGGACTGGTCGGTTTCGAAGGCGGGAAACAGTATGATAAGGCTACTCTTGATTATGAGATTACGGCGATGGTTTTTGGTGACGTTACTAGTCTTAGTCTAAGCGGTACCGGCTATGATGGCATTACGTCGTACTTCCAGAACGACAATGATAATTATTACAGTGTTCAATTGTTGTTCAACATTGGTGGTTCCATAGGCTCAACTGGCTTCTTAAGCGGTGGCAACACATACATCTCCAGTTACCACGAACTGGCTCCTTCGGGTGGTACCGCATGGCCGACTGTTGATTACGCCAATTTGGATCTTAGCGATATAGACTACATCGGCTTCAGGGTCCTGGCTGAGAACGTAGGGCTACAGGTAGATGACTACCCAAGCCAGGGGGATTCGTTCCATATTTCTATGGTCCCTGTACCTGGCGCGGTCATTCTTGGAATTCTCGGTTTGGGTGTAGTTGGCATAAAATTGCGTAAGTATGCATGAGAAGCCCTATAGCAGGCAATCATGTGTTTAGTAAAAAAACGACTTGCAGGCGAAGCCCCGCTAAAGGGGCTTCGCCGCAGGTATTAATCTTCGCACTTCGCAAAGGAGTGATCAGTAGTGGTTCGACTTCGCTCACTATCCTGAGCCTGTCGAAGGATTCACCTGTCTTGGTTTGATGGGTTAATTGACACCGTCGAGGAGATTCTTAATGAGAAAATTAGTTTTTATTGCAGTACTATGTGCGTTTGTAGCAGCGCCGGTTATGGCCTATCCTTTTGGTCATGGAGCAGGTTACGATGGAGGAACAGCCTATTGGGACCGGGAAGACGGCTACTATGCGGGTCAAGGTGGTGAGTTCACAATAGAAGGAGCCGGCTTTCTACTCTCAAACTCTGCCTATGCTGCTACCACAAGTGGAATAGGTTCAGATGCGGATTCCTTCCAATCGTTCTGTATAGAGACTGCCGAAAATATCTATGAGCCGATGGAAATATGGGTCAGCACAGAGAATATAGACTACAGTGTGCCGGGCTCGCATGCCTGGGAAGGCGGTGAATTCGCTCTTGGCGGTGATAACCTCAATGACGAAACAGCCTACTACTATACCCAGTTTGCCACAGGGAACCTGTCTGGGTATGCCTACACCGACACCGTCAACGGACTCGACCGGTCGGATACGGCCGGGGCCCTCCAGCGCCTCATCTGGTACATCGAGGACGAGGGTGGCTCTTTAATCAAGGACAACGATTATTACGGTATTAAGCTCACCGCCGACCAGGTGAGCCTGATTACCAGCTGGCAGACCGCATACGGTGCCTCCGAATGGACGGGCATCGGCAATGTACGCGTGTTGCAGACGTACCAATACAATAATGAATGTTACTACGGGCTTAAGCAGGATCAGCTCTACCTTACCCCGATTCCTGGAGCGGCCATACTTGGTATTCTCGGTTTGGGTGTAGCTGGCTTGAAATTGCGGTAAGTATACATGAGAGCCTCATAGCAGGCAATCATGTGGTCTCAGTAACAAGTGTGCCTTTGTAACTATGTTCCTTTGTGCCTTTTACTATCGGCTTTGGCTTTAGCCGATAGTAATTGAATTCTATATTTGAAGTGGAGTTTCTTGGTCAATAGTCGGGGGGCTTCTGTGGGGGTAATCTTCGCATATAACCGCCTCGAATATGCTTTGCAAAGCATACGTGCCGGATAAAGAGTATTTTGCAGCTTTTCTGTACAAAATATTGTCTTTGAGAACCTGTTCAAATCATCTTCAATCAGATTAGGTTTAAATTGTATCTGTTGCGTAAAACTAAAATCGACGATGTCACCCCTGCGAAAGCAGGGGTCCAGAGCGAAAAACTGGATTCCCGCTTTCGCGGGAATGACAAATACTGTTTCCGCAACAGTAACTAAATAGCAGTAACATGTCCATAAACAATAAGCCAGTAATATTCCAAAGGAGGTGTGTCATGTTTAATTGGAACAGATGTGCGAAGATTAACGTAAAGGTACTTATCATTCTGATAATTGTCACGGTAGCGATCGGAACCTCATTATTTGCTGCTCGTCAGGTCAGAAGAAGCCTTCTCTCGAAAGTGTCTCTAAGTGCGGGGGAAGCTGCTTTTGAAGAC
>JAUWBX010000255.1 GCA_030609625.1 Phycisphaerae bacterium | reverse complement strand
ACCACGATATTAACAAAGTCAGAAAGGACCTGGGTGAAAATCAGGTCAGCTCAATCTGGCTTTGGGGACAGGGTAAAAGAGCCCAGATGGAACGTTTCCAGAAGCGGTTTGGACTCAAAGGCGCTACTATAACCGCTGTTGACCTCGTAAAAGGTTTGTCGAAGCTGATAGGCTTTGACTTGATAAATGTACCGGGCGCCACCGGTTTTATTGACACGAATTATCAAGGCAAAGCTTCTGCTGCGATAAAAGCGCTCGATGAATATGACATTGTTTTTGTCCATATAGAGGCGCCTGACGAAGCGTCTCACAGCGGCAACGCCGAGATGAAGAAAAAGGCCATCGAGCAGATTGATAAGTATATTGTCGGCCCTGTGCTTGAGGCGCTCCAGGGTTACGAAAGCTGGCGAATACTGGTGATGCCGGACCATCCGACTCCTGTCCGAAGCTGCGCTCACTCACCTGAGCCGGTTCCGTTTGCTATGGCAGGTGATAATATCAGCGGGATTTTACATACCGCTTTTAGCGAAGCCAACGCAGCCAAGTCAGGATTCAGGATAGACAACGGTTTTGAGCTGATGGAGTATTTCTTAAAAAGCTAAACCAGGATTTCCCATCGAGAGATTGATGATGACCCTGCTATGACAAAGTAAGTGTGATATGCCATATATGAAGTTTAATCTATCGTAGATAAAGCGTTATCCGTAATAAATAAGGCTTAATATGTCGCAGATGAAGCTTTACCTGTCGCAAAGTAAATTTACTTTACGGTCAAGTCAATTTACTTTACGATTAAGTCAGTTTGCTTTACGGCTAAGTCAATTGACTTTACGGTCAGGTCAGTCGCCCCAGAGGCTGGGAAATGATAAAGGGCGCAATATAAGTTCTTGGTTTTAAGGCAGTTAGGCAAAAAACTGCAAAAAAAAGCGAAAAAAAAGATGGGATGGGAAAACAAATGATTATTTGGGGGAGTTATAGATGAAAAATTCAAAGATGACAATTTGGTTGGTGGTTGCGGTTGTGGTTATGACTATAAGTGGTTGTTCCGCTAATTTACAACTTGATAGTAATGGTGTATTTCTTGAACCTCAAAAGAAAATTGTACTCAATGTTGCGGAAGTTGATATTATAAATGATGCGCCAATAGAAAAACACTATTACATATCAACTTTCCCATCTGCGGGTTCGACAGCAGAAAGTCCTTTCAGAGAAACAATTCAAAGTCAATTCCACCATATAATTATCAAATTTCTTAATAATCTAATTGCTGGTAATCAAACTTCTGAGAAAAAAGCAATAGTGCGAATTAATAGAGCCGTAGGCATAGTATCTTTTCCTGCTGCACGAAATATTCCTGTAATAGGATTATTATTTGTAGGCGAAAAAGACGAATACATCACAATTATCTCAGGTAATATAGAAATAGAAGATAACCAGGGGCATGTAATTGATAAGGCAAGTTTTAATGTCCAAACAAAAATAAAAAAAAGTATCCCTTGGGATACAAAAGAATCGATGAAGTTTACAAATGAATTAATCAGGAAAACTATACCCTCTTTAGAACAAGAAATTGAAAAAACTGTAAATCGTTACCTGTACAAATATTGGAATGAAAATTGATTTTTCGCAATATGCCATTGTTGATTTTTAGAGGGATTGTATTGCATCACGGCGAACCAACAACACTTTTACTGCTCGGCCTCGGTGCGATGATGTTAAGAAGAAAAACAATAACATTTTTTTAAAAAGAGTGCAAAGATGGAAAGCAAATTGGAGCTTGAAGTTTATAGGACATCCTTTGATGGACAAATTTTGAAACGTGGCTTCTGGCTTTATGTTTGGAAGATATCTACACCAAAAGGGAAGTGTCTGTATGTTGGTCGTACTGGAGACAGTTCTTCTCCGAATGCAGCGTCACCCTTTAATCGGATAGGACAACTTCTTGACTCACGCGAAAATGCAAAAGGAAATACAATGGCAAAGCGTCTACTTGAGATGGGTATTAAACCTTCGGATTGTAAATTCGAGATGTTTGCCATCGGCCCTATCTTTCCCGAGCAAAGCTCGTGGGAAAAGCATACTCCTGTTCGTGATACAGTTGCTGCTCTTGAATTTGCTTTGAGCGAAGAATTTAAAAAGAGAAAGTATATGGTGCTTGGCACAAATACTTCCAAGAAATCGCTAAACGAACAGTTATTTGAAAAAGTGCTCGAAAAAATTAATGACTACTTTCGATGGAATTTGACCAGCTAATTGTTAAAATAGTGCGGTGATGTTGAGAAGAAATTGCTAGTCGTTCTTTTCACGTTGAATCGGTTCGGATTCTCTCCAGAATTTCCATTACCGATACAAGTTGACCGCCTTCGGCGGAACTTCTTTAGACACAGATTAACACTGATTTACACGGATTTATATTTTTATATCTCTGTGTTCTCTGTGACCTCTGTGGCTAATACAAATTCCTATACAATCAAGTTGTTCTCTCTTTTTTTACCCGCCACACAGTAAGGCGGGTTTACTTAAACAGTCCTTCTCGTATCGAGAACTTGTCCGCCTCAGGCGGTTCCCTGTATTAGACACTGATTAACACGGATGAACACGGGATTAAAAGAATAAATATATAAAAAAAACAGTGTTAATCTGTGTAAATCCGTGTCTGATAAGTTACGCCGAAGGCGGGTAAATCTTCAACAAAGCTGCCTCGGAAAAGAAAATCCTTTATAGTTCAAAGTGATTTTTGTAAAATTATTGAGGTTGTACGGAGAAAATTATGTTATGTAACCGTTTAAATGGGAAATGTCAGTTAAAGTTTATTGACTGTTAAAGCCGAATTTAGCAAAGACAGAAAACAGAAAACAAAAGACAGAGCCCCAAACGTAAGTGAGGGGTAAAAACTTCTGACTTCTGACTTCTGACCTCTGACATCTGAGTAATTATGGAAATAATTGTACAAAAGTTTGGTGGTACTTCGGTTGCTGATGCCGAAAAGATTCGCCGAGCTGCTAAGCGGGTAATTAAGACCGTGGAGAACGGCTTTGGCGTTGTGGTGGTAGCCTCAGCCCGCGGCAAACAGACCGACCAGCTCATCGCTGACGCTTTGGAGTTGAATCCTAATCCGCCTAAACGCGAGATGGACCAATTGCTCAGTACCGGCGAGCAGCAAACAGTTTCACTTTTCGCTATGGCTCTTGACGCTATGGGTTACGATGCCATCAGCTTCACCGGCAGCCAAATCCGAATGATGACCGACAGCGCCCATACGATGGCACGGATAAAAAGTATCGGGGCCGAGCGAATTCATAAACAGTTAGACAAGGGCAGGATTGTTATTGTTGCGGGCTTTCAGGGCATAGATAAAGATGAAAATATAACAACGCTTGGCCGAGGCGGGTCAGATACGACCGCAGTTGCGCTGGCAGCAGCGCTGGGAGCCGAGGAGTGCGAAATCTATACGGACGTCGATGGAATTCACACTTCCGACCCGCGAATATTCAAAAATGCTGTAAAAATAGACGAGATTAGTTACGACGAAATGCTCGAGTTGGCAAGTTTTGGAGCCGGCGTTATGCATCCTCGGGCCATTGAGTTCGGTAAGAAGTACGATGTAAAAATTCACGTTAGAAGCAGTAGTAACGAAACTGATGGGACAATAATTACCCACGAGGTACCGCAAATGGAAGGTGTAATAGTTTCAGGGGCAACAGTAAAAAAAGATATGGCCAAGGTAGGTCTTGTCGGCGTTGATAACGTTCCCGGCAGCGCCGCAAAGGTATTCGCTCATCTGGCAAAGGCCAAAGTGATTGTCAGCGATATCATCCAAACAGAAGTCAGCGCCAAAAAGGCAAACCTGTCGTTTATGATTAGCATATCGGATTTGGCCGCCGCCAAAAAAGCGGTAGAGCAAATCAAAGAGGAAGTTAATTGTAAGGACATCTTCGTTCGCCATGATATTGCCGAGGTTTCCGTGGTCGGCATTGGTATGCGGACCCATTACGGCGTGGCAGATAAGATGTTCAGTGCCTTAGCGGAAGCCAAAGTTAATATCGATTCGATTACGACCAGTGAAATTCGCATCAGTTGTGCAGTGGACGAAGACCAGGCGGAGGAAGCCCTCGAGGCTGTCTGTGCTGCCTTTGAGTTAGACAAACCCGCTGAGCAGCGAAGCACAAGTGACTAATCCCTTAAGCTGTGTCTAAGCAAAACACAAACCCTTATGCGATGAGCAGACGTCGGCGAGCCGGTATAATCGTCTTTTGCCTGCTGGCGGTAGTGTTGTTTGTCTGGCTCGACCACAGCCTCGTTAAACATAAGTGGCAGCCTCAACCCAAAACCGAAGAGCAGGCAGAAGCCAATGATTTTCAAAAATATCACGCCCAAACTTTCACCGTTATAAATGTGGTTGATGGTGATACTATCGACATAGATATACCTGACGTTAATGACAGTTACACAAGGATCCGGCTTTGGGGAATCGATACGCCGGAAACAAAAAACCCAAAGCTTGGCGTAATGTATTTCGGCCCCGAAGCCGCTGAATTTGCAACGAAATTAGTTCTTGGAAAACCGGTAACGGCCTGGAATGACCCCCAAAAACTGTACCATTGTGGATTAGAGGGTATCCGATAAAATCAGTAGTTTTTAATGAAAGGGATACCCAAATGAAACGTAAATTTCACACACCGGAACAGATTATCAAAAAGTTAAGGGAAGCGGATG
>JAUWBX010000383.1 GCA_030609625.1 Phycisphaerae bacterium | reverse complement strand
GATTCGTGACTCCAAAAATAGGACAGTTAGTAGGACAGCTATTCAGCAACTTCGTGAAACTTTTGCTTTCGACGAAACAACCAAGTATGCTATCCGTGACAACGACAAAATCTTCAGTGAAGATTTCAAACTGCACATAAGGAACTTTGGCTTAGAAGATACGCCTACTGCACCACGAAGTCCATGGCAAAATCCAATTTGTGAAAGACTAATCGGAACACTACGCCGAGAGTGTCTGGGTCATATGATCATTCTCAACGAAAAGCATTTGCATAGCGTTCTGGACGAATACATCAATAATTATTACAACATCAGCAAAACGCATATATCGCTTGAGAAAGACTCACCTGTCCATCGCCCTGTTCAGGCCAATGGTAAGATTGTAAGCAAGCCAATTCTTGGTGGACTGCATCACGTCTATAGCCGGGTTGCTTAGGCTGAAAATCTGAAACCGAATTGTGAGCTGATTGTAAAGCAAGGAAGATGAGGTCTGCACCGATTGCGACATGTTTGTCAAGGCTCTGACTTTGCCGGGAATCACTCTTCCTGAAACTGTCAATATTCAGTTTTCAATGAGCTATATTCCATTTCAAAAACTCGTGACTCAAACGTTTTTGCCTTCATTCCAATTTTTTCTGTAGGACAACCACGATTACTATAATTTTCTTTATTGCTCGTCAGGCATACCTTTACGTTTGCTTAGAATAGCAAAACTCAATATGGCCAATAGAACTACAGCCGACGTGTATTTAACAATATTTGGCAGCATCCAGCCTGGTCGAGTGGCTATTTCAATGTCGATGCCGACAGCAATGTAGTCAAGCAAGAGACCGCCCAACAATGCGCAGCCTGCCACGGTAGCCAGATATGTAATTGCTGTTGCCCTGCCCAAAGCTTTCCAGATGGTTATGAATGAGGCGGCGTTGGTGGCTGGGCCGGTCATAAGAAAGACCAACGCTGCGCCTGGCGTTAGGCCTTTCAATATCAGCGCTGCTGCTATCGGCACAGAGGCCGTTGCGCACACATAAACCGGTATGCCCAAAAACATCATTACCACCATAGCAAAAATCCCGGTGCCTAATTTCCCCGCAAAGTAACCATCCGGTACCAGAGCGGAAATAAAGGCAGCTATAATAAGTCCTATCAGCATTGCCTTGCCAATATCTCGCGGCAGCGTAATAAAGCCGTATTTTAATCCTTTGGCAATTCTGCCGGTCTTTTTACCGCCAGCGCAACACTCATCTGAACATTCCGGCGGTGGGCGGTCCGCATCTTCCTGGTTTTGGTTAAACACATTAACCAGACCGCCCCCGACAAGGCCGGTAACGAGTGCCGCCAATGGCCTGAAAACAGCGAAGACAGGGCCGAGAAGACTTAAGGTTACGAAGATACTGTCCATGCCGGTTTGGGGGGTGGACAGCAAAAATGATACTGTGGCTCCTTTGCTTGCTCCATGCTTGTGCAGTGACATTGACACCGGGATAACGCCGCATGAACACAAGGGCAGCGGTACCCCGAAAAGTGAAGCCTTTAGCAAAGGCCATATCCCCCTGCCGCCCAGATGTTTTTCTACGAGGCGTTGTGATACAAGCACCGAAAGAATCCCCGCCACGAAAAAGCCAAACAATAGATATGGCGACATCTCGGCTGCGGTGTTCCAAAAATCCACAATTATCGACCTGGCAAAATCAATCATTATGCACCACGGCTTTCAAATCGGTTGCTGATTTTCTATCGTTTCTTTTTAGTTCAAAATTAGATCCTTATGCTGTTTAACACCTTTCGAAGTGTTTGGGCCGAAGCTTTCAGGGCGGTTTGTTCATCCTCAGAAAGTGAGGCTGTTATAATCCGCTCAACGCCGGTTTTTCCAACAACACACGGAATACTAAGACAAATGTTATCAATGTCATATTCGCCCTGCAGCAGCAATGAGACCGTTAATATGCTGTGTTCATTTCGTAAAATTGCTCCAGAGATACGGGTCAAAGACAGGCCTATAGCATAATACGTGGAGCCCTTATAGTCGATAATATGATAAGCTGAATCCCGAACGCGATGGATGATATCTTCATGTCCTTTTTTAGGATCGCAACCCCGGCAGATAATACAATAGTCCTTCATAGGAACACCAGCAATGTGTGTCATACTCCAGGCGGCAACCTCGCTGTCCCCGTGTTCGCCGAGAATGTAAGCGTGAACGTTTCGCGTATCGACACCACAATGCCGGCTCAACATAGAGCGAAAACGAGCACTGTCAAGGACAGTTCCTGAGCCAATGACACGCTCGCGAGGCCAACCGAGCCGTTTCAAAGCCACCTGGGTCAGTGCATCCACCGGATTTGCCACCATAAGTAGAACGGCATCAGAATCACTTTTTTTAATTCCATCGCAAATCGATTTAACTATGTCGGCGTTGCGTTGGATAAGGTCAAGACGAGACTGACCTGGTATTTGTTTGGCACCAGCCGTAACAACAATAAGGTTTGCATCAGTACAGTCAGAATAATCACCTGAGCGGATTGTTACAGGCTGAACGAAAGCCAAGCCATGTTCGAGGTCCATAACTTCACCTTTAACACGCTTTTGGTCAAGGTCAATCAGAACAATCTCTCCTGCAAGGCCCGTATGCATCAACGCATAAATATAGGTAGTACCAACCGATCCGGCACCTATCACAACTACTTTTCTTTCCTGCTTCTGCATGTTTCCGCTCTCGGCATTTTGTTCTTTCGTTAGAATCTCTGAAGTTTGTCCTGAGCCCCGGGCACTCGCAAACGAAGATTACTTTTACCGCTTCAGGCCCCGCTCTAAGTCGGCAATTATATCTTCAACATCCTCAATCCCAACGGCAAGCCTGAAAAGGGTATCAGTGATTCCTAACTCGTAGCGTTCTTTTCTCGTGCAGTCGTAATAACTTACTAACGCGGGGTGTGTTATCAGTGTTTCAACACCGCCCAGGCTTGGCCCAATGTAGCATAGCTTCAGGGCATCCAGGAACCGTTTTGCGGTATTAAGGTTGCCTTTTATTTCAAATGTAACAACTCCCCCGCCACCGGCCATCTGTTCTTTTGCTACCGCGTAGTGAGGATGGCTTTTAAGGAAAGGATAATAGACTTTTTTCACACGCGGATGATTTTTAAGAAATTCTGCAACTTTTAATGCGGTTTCATTTTGCTTTTTTACTCGTAAAGGAAATGTTTTAAGCCCTCGCAGCAGAAGATAACAGCAATGAGGGTCAATAAGGCCGCCCATTGACTTATGCGTGTTCCGTATCTTTTCGATCAGTTCTTTTTTTCCAAGCACAGCACCGGCCAAGATGTCATTATGACCTCCAAGGTACTTTGTCGCACTTTGCAGGACAAGGTCCATCCCGAATTCGATAGGTCTTTGGTTCAAGGGAGTGGCGAATGTACTATCTATGAGCGTCAGAACATTATGCTTGTCCGCTATATGCTTAATTTTGAAAAGATCAAATATATTCAGGTAAGGATTGGTTGGCGATTCGGAAAATATAAAACGGGTGTTCTTTTTGATGGCCTTCTCAAGAACTTCATAATCTCCGAATGGCACAATAGTGCACTC
>JAUWBX010000177.1 GCA_030609625.1 Phycisphaerae bacterium | reverse complement strand
GGGCTCCTTCGATTGGTTAAGATGAAGCTGAACAAGAAAATGAGCGATGCAACCGCTGCAAAAATTACCTTGATAGCCGCCGGAATTGTGTTAGCTGTTGGCATATTCTTGTTTATATTCGGAGCAATACAAGGCACAGGCTAATATGTTCATATAATCAGGCTAATCCTTCTTTATTGACTAGTTATATGAGGCCTATTAAATTTGGGTATTTGTCACTCGGTAAAATACTATTTTGTTGAGTGACAATCCAAGCGCTTACTACTTAAACCGCGTAATTCAGACCTGCGGTTCCCTCACCATTTCCCAAATGGGAATATCAAACATCGGTAGAGTGATCCTCTTGAGCAGCCTGCACCCGAAATGTTCGTACATCTTCACATTCTCTTCAACTTGGACATCCAGATAGAGTTGGAGTCCTTCTCGGTCCGATTTTTCAATTGCCGCGTCTATCAGCTTTCTTCCGAATCCTTTACCCTGCAGCTCAGTAGCGACACCGACAATCAGTAGGTATAAATAGGCACTCCCAGCCATATGTTCATGACGATCTTTGATAACCAGTTTCAAGGCAGGTCCCATCCTCTTCAAAGCATTCAATCCCATTCTCATCACCGTACCCATGTTTCCGCTGCGTATTGTTTGCCATACTGTCATGTCAGCATACTTTCCCGGGACCCATGCTACCACTCCTTCCAAGTCTTCCGAGGGAGCATAGATCTCACCATACTTCAGACTCTGCTTGACAGCCGCCTCAGACATGGCGCGGAACCTCTTCTCCAGATCGGATTCTCCTTCAAAGATCTTATTCCAGAGAGGATCACGCTTAAAGGCATCGGCCAATACCTTTCCGGCCTGCGTGATATCTCCCTTTTGTACTCTGTATAGCATTCGTTCTTCCCTCTACGTATTAGGGTTAGGAAGACCAGTAATAGTATTGCACCATCCAAATTAATTCAATGCCAATAATAATATTTGATAAAGGCGAAAGCAAGGCTGTGAGGAGTGTGATAATTAGGCTAAACTAAGGCAATAATGAAGAGAAAGCAGATTGATTTTCTAGGTACCGAATAATCACCCTTTATAGATTCTTCTAATGTACCTTAATGAGTAATTGGTGATATTAGGGGCTATCGTTGTTCATACATGCGGTAGTAATTCCCCCGGCTACTTTCCCTTCCTACCTGCTTGCCTTTTTCTGCTTTCTGTTTCGATAGTTTCTCTCGCCAGCCTCTTGAAATTCCTCTTTCTGCCGCAGTGCCTGCAAATTCCGATTTCGTCTGAATTGATTATCCAGTAATGTGTGCATCTGTCAATCGCGAGCACCGCCGTGGTATCAACAGATTGCTCGTATGTGAAATAACCAAGACTGCCAGTGCTCTCCCTGATAACCCGTTCCGTTCCAGATTGGTCGCAGCCGTGGATTACGACTCTGGCATTTGGCGACAGGAGATGCTGCCAGTTAATCATCACCCGCTTGATATCTTCATAATCATGCAAAGTGTTAATCCATAGAAGCCCTACATTCCCCTTCCATCTCCGGGCAGCTTCCTCGGCTACTTCATGCCGTGATACCAGGGTATCTTGAATTCCAGCCCCGGCTAAGTTGGTGTTGAAATCTGCGTTCACAGGGTCCGGGCTTTCTTCCTGTGAAGCGAAGCTGAATACCTTGTTTTTCTTGCCTGCTTCTGAACCTCTAACCAGCCACACGGTGGACTTGCCGTTTCCCCTGCCTACCTCAACAATAGCCTGACCTTCAGACACATCCTTGGCTAGTCCTTAGAGCAGTTCACACACAGCGTCGGATATACAATCTTCGTTTTGGCTTGTAAGACACTTTGTGGCTTCAGTTTCGTCGGCTGCGAGACCAGTCACTTTGTTTTTCCTTTCGGCCCTTTCTTCAGATAGGATGCCGTCCTTTTTAATGCCTTCCGCTCTGCCTGTTTTCCTTTCTCTTCCTTTCCCATGATTTCCCTCCTACGTCATTCTTCGTTCTTCCTGCCCTGCTGCTGATGTATTTGAAGAAGTGTGTCCACAAACCTTTTGATTTCCTTGAGCTGAGAACCGTTGAAATCAATGATAAGTTTCATCGCCTGGGATACCGCCTCTGCCTTCTATTTTTCCGAAACCGTGTCTAACTTATCTTTATTCACGTGTATTCCTTAGCATGATTTTGCGTATCTACAGCGGTTATAAATAGTTTCTTGTTGACTGCTGGATATTCGGCCTTATGTTCACTGGTTTCAGAAACCGAATAGCAAGCCCATTACACCTCACCGTACTTTTTCACCAGTTATTCATCCAGTACAAAATCCTCAATATATTTCACAGCACCCTCTGCTTTGGCTAACTCATAACGCACTGCGCAGTCGTTACAAAGCCTGTACTTCCCGTAACGACAGAGTTGCCCCTATGAGGGGCTTAGCATACCCGCAGTTGTGGCACATTACCCTGCTGCCAGTGGATATGCCCAAATTCAGGTGGGACTGCACCAGACTCCGTACTCCCTGAGCTATCTTCTCCTTCTCCGAGTCAGAAAGCTTACCCATCATTACCTTTTATAGATTTTCCTTATGCCGTAACTATTTTTTGCAGGCACTGCTGCACGTCATACAGTAAACGGCGTGCGGCAATGCTTCCATGCGTGCCGGATCAATAGGCTTCCCGCAATTGTCACAGATACCATACGTTCCCGCATCGATTTTTTGCAGGGCACGCTCTATGCCAGCCAGGCTATTCCTTTTCTGAGTCTCTAAGGCTATTCGTCTCTCTAAGTCCGTCGTCGCATCAGCCGCCTCTTCCCTATTGCCATAAGTACCACTTTTTTGGCGCTCATCCTTAGTGCCCCCGTTAACATTCAACCGTTCCAACTCTTCGATTAATCGCTTCCGCTCTTGCTCAAGATTGAAGCGAGGCGTGCTTAATTCTATTGCCATTTCTAACCCCTCCTTGGTTACGAAGTCCGGGTTTTCTCATGGTTTCAGGCAACTTCAACGCGAGAAATAGAACAGCAAACCCAATTTTGCCATGTCCAAGTAAATGGGCGCCTCCATAACCTTCACCAGGAAAATCCAGTTTAATGAGGTATTTACCCGTTGCTTCTGGCAGGTAGCAGATTACTGTCCTGGCAGCCTACTGCCTGCTCGATTCCGACGCATACCGTCCATCGGTCGATGCCGGGAATCTTGGCTATCTTCAAGGTGACGATGTCACCTATCTCAGTCAGACCGTCAGCTTCGACCACGGCTATTATCTCGTACGGGCCAGTAACTACCTGAGCCAGTATTACCCCGTCTATCTTGCCAATTGCCGGTAAAACTTCCCTCCTTGCCATTGAGACCGATAGGTCCTTGGCCTTTCCCGAGCCCACATTAATCAGCACGAAGGCTCTCTTTGGCATTCCAACCACCTCCTCTACATTTACTAAATATTTCTTGCCTTTGTCGGCTTCCGCCCGGCATCCGGGCATAACGGGCGCAGATTTCCGCTAGCAGGCTCCCTTACGCACCAACAGCTGTAATCATTTTCTAGCGCCCCGGCAAATCCATTCACTTCCGTTGGGTCAGCAAGTTCGCGCTCGGAACACACCACGCATCTCGCAACGCCGGAGGTCAAGGCTATCCTGGACGCTATGTCTCGTATCCCATCTGAATCTCCGGCTTCCACCAAGGCAATTACTCCGTATGACTCACTCACTATGTGCACTGCCTTTATCCCGTCTACGTGCCTTATCAGATTGGCGATATCTTCGGCTTTACCTGAAGCCGTTTCGGCCAACAATAGCGCTGTTCTGGTCACGTTAATTTTCACCTCGTTATATTCCCTGTTTTCGAATCCAAGAAGGTGTCCTTAGCAAATAGGGCGGATTTTACTTTACCTTCCTGCCAGGGCTTTTCTCCCGCTTCTTACGGGCGGTCTTGTCACCTGTCTTGAAGTCCCGGTGGTACTCCTGCCTTTGCTGTCTTTTCTTATCCTTGTTACTCATTGTTTCTCCAAGCTTTCCCAGTTTGCATGGACAAGCACGGGAGTAAGTTCGAATTCATCTGCACTAAAAACTTGAATTATAGCGTGAAGTCGAAAACTGTGAACAAGCTCTGTCAAATGCTGAAAAAGCAATAGTGCAAGCGGAAATGATTTAGATGGAATTTGCGGCTACGCAAAATGGTGAGATGTCTCTATACTAACGGTAAGGCGGACTTCACCCGGCGTAGCCAGAGACATGCTTTACCGTAACTTTGGCAATATGATTCAGTACACTCATATACGCACCTCCTGTCAATTGTCAAAGACACGTAATCGCATGAAAATGAGAGCTGGACAGAGCATGGTTTAACATTATGAGGATAAAACTTCCCCTGATGCTATTCTATCAGGCTGAATAACTATAAGCAAACTCAGAAAAAGATGATTCGGCAAGTTTACGATGGTTTGCGTGAAGTGGCACTGTCTAACTATGACTTTATCTCCGTTTTACTGGTGAAACCAAGACATTTGTTGGCGAAAGAAGATAAATCACATGTTAATAGCCATTGTATTGGTTCGCGATGCCTGTTTTCGATTTACAGACTTTCTCGTCTTGAACATTAATCCATAATGTAGAGTCCCTTTTTATCCCTGATATATTGAGCTTACACTATAGTGACTGAAGTCTCCCGATTCCGGGAGACTTTTTGTTTTTCTAATTCCTTCCCCACCGCTGGGGAGGACGATAAACGTGCTAGTTCTTGAAATTTTACCTTATGACTTTTTGTGGGATGGAGCGGGATTGAACAAAACCGAGGATTGTTTAACAGTAAAGCAGGTCACCACTGGGGGCACCCCAGTGGTGAAACGGCAGACGGCACGAAGCAGGCTTCTATTCCTGGATTATCGTACAGACTTAAATTAGCAAAGGTATCTCATAAGCCCTTGATCAGCGGGGCAAATCCACTCGCTGCCACTTATTATTTGGTAGTGCGTTACCTGCTAAAAAGCTTCAAAACAACGGGAATTGCTATTATGCAAGCAATAATTATAAAAATCCACCACGTCCATGCAGGCAGCCAATTTGCCAACAGTACGCCTATGCCTACCCCACCGAGGACTTTAGCTGTGATGTATAAGAGGACGTAAAGATTTGGTAAATTCTTTAATTTCGCTATCTTGTCACTGCAGCAACCCATTATACTTACCTCCGGAACTATGGTGTAATTTGCCCATAGTATAGCATATATATCAAGTCTTGACCCTCTCCCCATTCTACTAATTTGTAAAAAATGGGGCTAACTGAACAAAAGTCAGGAATGTTCAATTGCCCTCGAACCGGTGATCTATGTGGGGACGATTATTTGCCTGGTTGCACAGAGCGTCAGAGAGTGCAATTCGAGGGGCAAGGATACACGTTGACGCCGATGTCACTATAGACAAATCCATGGAGTACTAGGTTCACGGTCGTCGGGCTGTTTTATCGTGCCCGAGGCTCAATCTCCTGAGATTCCACTTGAATGGGCTCAATGTCTAGCAAAGTAAGCACTGATTACTCAAATTATGCCTGCTGCCGGGCTCTCGAACTGGTGCAACGACAATTGCTACTATATAATG
>JAUWBX010000301.1 GCA_030609625.1 Phycisphaerae bacterium | reverse complement strand
AGATTCGAGCGTAAACCGTTAGAGAAAAAATTACCGAAATATCTGTAGGGTGGGGCTTGCCCCACCGGGATGATGCGGGTAGTTTTTTTGGTGGGCTAAAGCCCACCCTACAAATTATAAGAGTGAATGCGTGGATGAGTGAATGAGTAACCACGTCCACGAGAAAGGATAAAAGATGCAAGAATTGTTCGATATTAAAGGCAACGTAATCGTAATTACCGGAGGCGGGGGTGTTCTTTGCGGGACAATGGCCAAGGCGCTCGGTGATGCCGGTGCAAAAATCGCCGTTCTGGATTTAATCGAAGCCGCTGCAGAAAAGATCGCCGATGAAATTAAGTCCAACGGCGGCCGGGCTGTTCCGGTTAAATGTAACGTATTAGACAAAGACAGTCTGGAGCGTGCCCGCGAGAAAATCACATCTGAATTAGGCAAGATCGACATATTGATTAACGGGGCTGGCGGAAACAAGAAAGAAGCAACCACTTCGCCGGATTTATCTTTCTTTGATTTGCCGAGCGAGGCTGTTCGGTTTGTTTTCGAGCTGAATTTCATCGGGACTTTACTGCCGAGCCAGGTTTTCGGCAGAGAGATGGCTAAAAATGGCGGCGGTATTATATTGAACGTTTCCAGTATGTGTGCTTTTAGTCCCTTAACCAAGGTACCTGCATACTCAGCGGCCAAAGCGGCCGTGAGCAACTTCACACAATGGTTAGCAGTGCACGTTTGCCGGAATTATTCCAAAGACATTCGCGTAAACGCGATTGCGCCGGGATTTTTTTTGACCGAACAAAACCGGTTCCTCCTGACCGATGAAAAAACCGGTGAGCTGACCACCCGCGGCAGTACAATTATCTACCATACGCCGATGGGGAGATTCGGCCAGCCGGAAGAGTTGATTGGAACAGTTATGTGGCTGCTAAGCGATGCAGCAAAATTTGTTACCGGGGTTGTCGTCCCCATTGACGGCGGATTCTCAGCTTTTAGTGGAGTCTAATTCGTGATGCGTCCCTTCGGCTACGCTCAGGACAAGCGCGCGTATTGCGTGATGCGTGAGACAACACAATAATACGAAATACGATACAGGAGAGCAAAATGACTGACGTTGACCTGGCACAACCCCTAAAAGACTTCAAACCGAAACACAAATTCTTTGTCGGCATTGATTCGGACGGCTGTGCCTTCGATACGATGGGAATCAAGCAGCGCGAGTGTTTCTGTCCGTGGCTGATTGCTTATTTCGGCTTGCAGCCGGTAGCCCAGGCGGCACGCGAATGTAAGGACTTTGCGGATTTGTTTTCCAAAACGCGTGGCGGCAACCGGCACAAAACAGCTAAACGTATAATAGCGGAACTGCTGCCCAATCATCCGATGACCAAGGCAAGAGACTTTAAGGTTCCGCAATACCCGCACTACTTCGCCTGGGTCGATGACCCCGATAGTCTGCTAAGCAACGATGGTTTAAAGCAGGCCATCGATGAGGCCTCGGACCCGGAGGTTAAACATGAGCTGGAACATGCGCTTGCCTGGAGCGAGCGAGTCAACTGGGCTATCGGAGAAACCGTCAAGGGTATGCCGCCGTTTCCGTTTGTTCGGGAGAGCTTAGAGAAAATCCAGCCGTTGGCTGATGTTATCGTTGTCTCGGCGACGCCCTGCGAGGCGCTTGCGCGTGAGTGGGAAGAACACGACATTGCCAAATACGTAGAGGTTATAGCCGGGCAGGAAATGGGTAAAAAAGCCCAGCATCTTGAGTATGCCACGAAGGGCAGGTACGAAAAGAACCACGTCCTGATGGTCGGCGATGCACCGGGTGATATGAAGGCCGCCAAGGCAAACGATGCCCTGTTTTATCCAATCAATCCCGGCGACGAGGTCAAATCGTGGAAGCGGTTCCACGATGAGGCATTTGATAAATTTATGAATGGCGAATACGCCGGCGAATATGAGCAAAAGGTGATAGAAGAATTCGATGGATACCTGCCGGAATTGCCCCCGTGGGAGAAATAGAAATAGTGAATAGTGGTCAGAAAATGGATTCCTGCTTTCGCAGGAATGACAGGTCCTCAAATCATATTTTACAGACCGCTATGGCTGAATTTTATCACCCTGCGTTGTCTTGGAAGGGAAAAAGTAAGGAATGATTCAGTGAAAGCGCTCGTTTTAAGATCTCCCGAGCAGATCGAATTAATGGATGTGCCAAAGCCGAGGCTTTCAGCCGGGCAGGTACTAATCAAGGTCTCCAAATGCGGTATCTGCGGCAGTGACGTTCGTTACTTCCACGGCGAGAACCCCTGGGCCAAGCAGACTCTCGGGCGTCATATCGACAACCCGCCGAACATCATCCTCGGGCACGAGTTTACAGGTGTTGTCCACGAGGTCTTCGACAAATCCGATAGTCATCTGCTCGACAAGCGTGTCGGCGTTAATACCTTTATTACCTGCGGGAGATGCAGCTTTTGCCGAAACGGACAGGAAAATCTGTGCGACTACACAAAACACCTCGGCCACGGACAAGGGTGGGGCAAAATGGATTTCTATCCGGGCGGGATGGCGGAGTATTGCCCTGCGTTCGCCAGTCAGCTCTTCGAGCTGCCCGAAAACGTAACCGATGAGCAGGCCACGTTTTTTGACCCTTTGATTGCCGCCATTCATGCCGTGGATGTAGGCCGGCCAAAGCCGCTGGATAAGGTTGCCATTTTAGGGGCTGGCCCCATCGGCCTGCTGATAGCACAGCTTGTCAAGGTTTACGGGGCGATTCGGACCTTCATTACTGATATCGCCGCTGAGAATGTTACTATCGCGGAAAAAGTCGGTGTCGATTATCCTCTGAATCTCAGCAGCGGCTCGAAGTGCCTCTACGACCTTGTTATGGAACAAACGAATTCCCAGGGTGTTAATCTCGCCTTTAACACGGTCGGCACATCGGCAAGTATTCTCGAATCACTGAAAATCCTCAAAAAAGGCGGGACGCTGGTTCTGATGGCTGCGAAGGAAGATGAGCTTAGCTTTCCATCACTGCTGCTCAGCGGAGAGCGGACGATAAGAACGTCCTCAAACGCTATGTACACGGATTTTCCACGGGTCATCGAATTAGTATCAGCCGGACAGGTAAAAGTGGACCCGCTGATTACGCACCGCTTCGAGATGTCCGATGCCGTAAAGGCCTTCGATGTGGCCTGTAATAAGAGTAAAACCGGAGCGGTCAAGGTAATCATCGATTGTCAATTATGAACGCCGACATAAATAAATTTCAGGGGACAACTGATAAGCACAATCTTCGTTACCTGATAATGGATTACGCCGGCTCTATTCATTTTCCCGAGGAGACAAAAGATGCAGCTCAAAGGTAAAGTTGCGCTGGTTACCGGGTCAAGCCGGGGCATCGGCAAGACTATCGCCCTTGAACTGGCTCGCAAGGGGTGTAAATTGATTGTTCACGGCTCACGAGACTCTGACGACCTTTGCCGTTCCTTCGAAGAGGTCAAAAAGTTAAGTCCGGATTCCATCATGGTCATCGCTGACTTCTCAAAGCCCGCAGCGATTGACAAAATGTTTTCGCAGATAACAAAAACTTTCGCCGGACTGGATATACTCGTCAACAATGCAGCCACACAGAACCCCAGTCCGATTCTGGAGCTTAAGGAGGATGATTGGGACCATGTGCTTTCCGTTAATCTCAAGGCGCCTTTTTTGTGCTCTCAACATGCGGCTAAAATGATGTGCACTAACAAAGCCGGTGGAAAGATTATTAATATCAGCTCTGTCCATGCCTATGACCCCAGGCGATACTATGCCCATTACAGCGCCTCAAAGGGCGCTCTGGAAATCCTGACAAAGTCTCTGGCCCTGGAATTGGCGCAATTCAATATTCAGGTCAACTCTATTGTGGCCGGCGCCATCGCTACCGAATTGACCCCGCTGGAAAGACAATCACAATTTCTGACCTCCATCCCGGCAGGCAGAATCGGCACCACAGAAGAAATAGCTCACCTCGTTACTTTCCTGAGCTCGAAGAAGTGCGACTACCTGACGGGCGCCAGTATCACTGTGGACGGCGGGCTGACATTAGGGTTCTGCGCGAGCCGTCCCGATTTATAAAAATGAAATGTCATCAAAATGCAATAGCGTTTAGCGTATAGCGTTGCTGCCGAGCATATTGCAAAGTATTCTGCGAAATATTCGTGCTTCGGCTAAACAAAAGGACAAGATACGAATAATGATAATCGAACGACAAAATAAAGATGGTTCTGTTGAAAATAGTCAGGCCGGCGAAGCAATTGCCGAGTTCTTTGCGCAAAACGACTACACCGGC
>JAUWBX010000251.1 GCA_030609625.1 Phycisphaerae bacterium | reverse complement strand
GAAATATTCTCGATTCTCAACGAGCATCTGGTATCGAGTATCAAGTATCGAGATTAAATTTCATTGCAAAATCCACTGATTGCAGGTAACCTAAGCGTACGTTCACTTTGGCAGAAAATCGCAAACCGCTTGCCTTGTTACGGTTAAATTTGAAATTTGAAATTTGAAATTTAAGATTTAAGATACGACGGAAGGAAGGAACGCTTATGCAAACCACAATCGGTTCCCAGCGACCGGTTTTTGCTCGCAGCCCCAAAACACAGGTCTTCCGGCTTCTTATTCTCCTGATAGGATTTACACCTGTCCTGGCTTCGCCGATAAGAGAGGCTAAGCTCTGGAAGCCGGTGACATGGACGTTCCGAAACCCGAGCTGCTCCGGCAATCCATTTGACCTCGTGGCCAAAGCTACCTTCACCCATGCACCCAGCGGTCAGAAGGTCCGAACAGAATTTTTCTATGATGATGGTGACATCTGGAGATTGCGCTTCACGGGGACACACACGGGTCTGTGGCACTTCGTTACCGAAAGCTCCGACCCTGAGCTGAACGGCTTGAAAGGCAAGCTGGAAGTCCGTCCCAATCCCGGCGTGCCGGGTTTCATAACAAACTATGGCAGCAAGTGGGGACGACTGGGAATTGACCAGGCCTTTGTACCGCAGTATGTGATGTACTGTGACCCACCCACGTTCTGCCGGAATCCCGAACGCATTGACGCTGATATTCGCAAGTTCTTCGTCGAGCATGGGTTCAACGGCTTTCACATTGCCATTCTTTGCCGCTGGTTCGACTTTGACAAGCTGCGTTCTAATGAAATCGACTCGGCTTCTCCGAATCCCGACCCGCGTACATTCGAGGCGATTGAACTACTGATTCAGAAGGTCCACGCGGCGGGCGGCATCGTGCACATCTGGGCCTGGGGAGATGAGCAGCGGAGAATGACGCCGAAGAAATGGGGCCTCAACGGCAAAGTGGACCGTCGATTGCAGCGATACATCTGCGCCCGACTCGGGCCGCTTCCCGGCTGGTCGATGGGCTACGGCTTTGACCTGCAGGAATGGGTGAAGGAAAATGACCTGCGCACCTGGCACGAATATATGCACCGCCACCTTGGCTGGTTCCATTTCCTCGGCGGGCGGGCACCAGACCTCACCCGGATATACGATGGTCTGGATTACTCTTCTTATCAGCAGCATCGGCCTGATTACGATATCTACGTCAAGGCCATAGACCAGCATCCCGACAAGCCGACGTTTCTGGAGGACCGATTCCGGGTTCGCAAGAACGTCTATCCTAAGAAGGATTATGATTTCAATATGACCCGCCGCGGCCTGTGGCACTCAACAATGGCCGGCGGAGCGGCAAATATCTGGGGCAACCTGTTAAAGCCTCGCCCCGATGGTATGTCGCATCCGTATCCCAACAAAGACCAAATCCTCACCTGGTCGAGATTCTGGAAAAATCGGTTCCGTAAAGAATTGGTGCGTGACAATAGTATAACCGATGGCGTGTGCCTCAAGGTCCCGGGCAAACTGCTCGTCTTCTACAAGGAAAATACCGACTCGATCCGAATAGACCTCAGCGAGCTGCGAGGGGCAATTCAGGTGATAGCCGTGGATACCTGCCGCGACTACAAAGAGGTCGAGATTGACGGCCTAAAAGCCAGGCCCGACCAGATATTCAAGGCCCCACGCCGTTCAGATTGGGCGGTTACAGTCCAGACCATATCAAAAATCAGTTACTTATTGAACTCTAATTACTCGAAAGGAGACATAAAATGAATTCGAATCGTATTGAAAAAAGCTATTCCGCACCCCCGCACCAATTAGGCGGGAGCCTATGCTCAATTGGTGCGGGGTCAGAAGTCAGACGTCAGAAGTCGGAAGTCGGCTCTGTCCTCTGTCTTCTGTTCTCTGTCCTCTGTTCTTTGTTCATCTGCTCGTTTATACGGGCCGACTGGCAGCCGGCTAAAGGCCCGCTTATGACCCGATGGGCGAAGCAGGTCTCGCCGAATAACGTTCACTCTGAATATCCTCGGCCGCAAATGGTTCGCAAGAACTGGCTGAATCTCAACGGGCTGTGGGAATATGCAATTCGGCAAAAAGATGAAGGACAGCCGAAAAAGTTTGATGGGCAGATTCTTGTGCCGTTTCCGGCTGAGTCAGCTTTGTCCGGTGTGATGAAGCCGGTGGGCGAGAAAAGCCGGCTATGGTATCGACGCACATTTGAAATCCCCAAAAAATGGAAGAACCAGTGCATACTGCTGCATTTCGGCGCCGTGGACTGGGATACAACGGTGTGGGTCAACGGTAAGAAAGTCGGCAGTCACCGGGGTGGATACGACCCGTTTATCTTCGATATAACCGGTGCGCTGAATGATGCCGGGAAACAGGAGATCGTATTAAGTGTTTGGGACCCGACGAACACCGGCTATCAGCCGCGGGGCAAACAGGTAAAAAAGCCCCGCGGGATATGGTACACCGCAGTTACAGGAATCTGGCAGACAGTATGGCTGGAACCGGTCGCCGCCGCCCATATTAAGTCGCTCAACATTGTTCCTGATGTGGACAGCAAGACGGTGGATGTCGGCCTGAATCTGGTCTCTCCGGCCGGCGAGGCCACCGCCACAGTTACCGTGCTTGATGGAAGGAAAAAGGTTGCCAGTGGACAAGTCAAGATAACCGGCGAAGGCGGCATCGCTGTGCTCAGTATCAAACTGGCCGTCAAAAACGCCAAACTCTGGTCGCCCGACTCACCTTTTCTCTATGACCTGAAGGTCACACTTACCCACAACGGCAAAATCGTCGACAACCTTTCAAGCTACTTCGGTATGAGGAAAATCTCGTTGGGCAAAGACAAAGAAGGTATTACACGGTTATTCTTGAATAATAAGCCTTTGTTTCAATTCGGGCCTTTGGACCAGGGCTGGTGGCCGGATGGGCTGTACACGGCGCCGACAGATGAAGCGCTGCGCTACGACATTGAGGTATTGAAAAAACTCGGCTGCAATATGCTGCGTAAGCACGTCAAAGTCGAACCTGCTCGGCTGTATTACTGGTGCGATAAGTTGGGGCTGATGGTCTGGCAGGATATGCCTAACGGCGACAGGCACATCGGCGGCAGGGACCCCGACCTTAAGCGCAGCGATGAATCCGCCAGGCAGTTTGAGTTGGAGCTCAAGCGTGTCATCGAGGCCTTCCGGAACCACCCCTGTATAGTAATGTGGGTGCCGTTTAACGAGGGCTGGGGACAGTACGATACGCCGCGAATTGTGAATTTGATTAAAGAGCTTGACCCGACGCGGCTGGTTAATAATACCAGTGGCTGGACCGACCGCGGTGTTGGTGACGTGCACGATATTCACAGGTATCCCGGCCCGGCTGCGCCGCCGACCGAAGAGAACCGCGCTGCTGTGCTCGGTGAGTTCGGCGGTCTGGGTCTGCCGGTCAAGGGACATACCTGGCAGGAGGAAAAGAACTGGGGATACCGCAGTTATAAAACTCGTGAGAAACTTACCGATGCGTACTTGGTTCTCCTCGATAATTTGCGCTCGCTGATTGGTGGCGGCCTCTGTGCCGGAATATATACGCAAACGACCGATGTGGAGATTGAGGTCAACGGACTGATGACTTACGATAGGGCGATGATAAAGATGGATGTCGAAAAGGCCGCTGCGGCGAATCGGCGCCTGTATCTGCCGCCGCCTGTTGTTAAGACGATTGTCCCGACTTCGCAGAGACAGGGACAAAACTGGCGATATACAACAAGCAAACCACGTGACGGCTGGCAGCGAGCAGGCTTCGACGATTCGGACTGGCAGAAGGGTAAAGGCGGTTTCGGTACCGAAGGGACACCAGGCGCTGTTGTCGGCACCGAGTGGAAGAGTTCGGATATCTGGCTGCGCAGAACGTTTGAGTTAAAGAGTAAAGCACTTAGTCGGCCCCAGCTTTTAATCCATCATGATGAGGACGCTGAAGTCTATATCAATGGCCGGCTCATCGCAAAGCCGGATGGCTATACTTCCAGTTACGTTCAAGTTAGGCTTGACGAAAAGGCGCGGAGGGCATTGAAGGTCGGCTCAAATTGTTTGGTCGTTCACTGCACTCAAACCACAGGCGGACAATATATCGACGTGGGCCTCGTGGATGTGAAAGAACAATAGGCCAGATTGAGATGCAAAGGAAACCCCCCAGATAAATCTGGGGTTTAAATATAAATATTTTGAGATTGCTTCGAGATGCTCGCAATGATGGAGAAGTTACTTTAGGAGTCGCAAAATGAATCGACGGGAATTTATTAAGTTTGTTGCTGGTGGTGCAGCGGCGGTGGCGGTAACGAATAACGGCTGTTCGGTGGGGGAGAGTTCTAAAGCGATAATCAAACGGCCGAATATCATCCTTATTATGGCGGATGATTTGGGGTATGGTGACGTTGGCTGTTATGGCAGTAAGAAAATACGGACGCCAAATATCGATGCCTTAGCGAAAGGGGGGATGAAGTTTACGGATTATCATTCCAACTGTCCGGTGTGCAGTCCGACAAGGGCGGCGCTGCTGACGGGACGCTACCAGCAGCGCAGCGGTATCGAGGGTGTCGTAACAGCCGCAAAGCACCGGCATACAGGTATGGCTCTGGAGGAAGTAACGTTTGCCGAAGTACTTAAAGAACGCGGCTATGTAACAGGGATCTTCGGTAAGTGGCACGTCGGTTACAACGCAGAATTCAATCCGGCCAGGCAGGGATTCGACGAGTTTATTGGTTATGT
>JAUWBX010000494.1 GCA_030609625.1 Phycisphaerae bacterium | reverse complement strand
AGAGCTTAATCCGGCTGCGCCTACTGTCTTTAAAAAATTCCTTCTATCAATTGTGTTTTGTTCTTCATTCATCATAATAAACTCCAAAATCTAAACAATATCAATCAGGCTAACTTGCTAACTGCCTCGGCCACGAGTTCGCGTATCGGTAAACGCTGGGGGCAGCGGGCTTCGGCGAGGGTGTAATCCATATCGAGCAGTTTGTTTCTTACATTGGTGGGGATCTGAGCGAAAAGTCTCCTGGCTTCGGCCTGCTCACCATAGCTGTTATAGTACATTAAGTAGCGCATAATATCACTAACATAAGGCGCATCCGGCAAAGCTGAGTCACAAATGTATGCACAGCCGGCACAATAACCACTGCAGGTTTCTCGGGCATATTCCTTGAAGACCGCCATATCTGCTTGTGAGAATTTGGTTTTGTCGAGCACTGCTGCGATGTTTTCCTTTAAAATACCGATTTTATTCATCCCCACGCAAACTGAACTGAATCTTTTATCTTCCAATACGGCTTTTATCTTTGCCTGTCCCTCGGTAAAACCTCGCTGCAGAAAGTGCTCGGCCAGTTTTTTATCCTCTTTTGTTTTTATCTGGAGGCCCTGGGTCTTCATAGCAATAAGACCGATGCCTGCTTTATGGCAGGCCTCAATAGCAGCCTGCATTTTAGCATCGTGCCTCAATCGAAAATTGTAACGTGTCAATATCGCATCAATCCAGTCAAGTTTGGCCGCAGCAGCGATGACCTGGGCCATATTCGAGTGGGTGCTGAAACCAAAAAACTTAATCAGATTCCTCTCCTTTGCACTTCTGGCCCACTGCTTTAATTCATCCGTCAATTGTGAAGGGTCAGACAACATGTGGCGACCATAGTACAAATCAATGTATTTGATATTCATTCTTTTCAGAGAGGTCGCAAGACTTTTTTCCACATCTGCCAGGTTTCTTGCCCTCATTGCCTTGGTGGAAATGAACAATTTCTTTCGGGAATCCGGGTTCTTCGAGAGAAATTTGCCTATACTAATCTCACTGTTTCCCCCTACATAGAGGCTACCTGTATCCCAATAGCTGACACCCCATTGAAGAGTATTTTTTAAAACGACTTGGTTATCAAGACGGTTTGTCCCGAGAGACAAGCACGGAATCTTAACACCTGTTTTGCCTAACTTTCGTTTCGGCACCTGCGGGTATTTAGGCTTTTGTGGTTTTCCTTCGGCATTCGACTGGTTTGGGTCGGCTATTGCTCCGGTAGAAACCAAAACAGAGCTTAATCCGGCTGCGCCTACCGTCTTTAAGAAATTTCTTCTGTCGATTGTATTTTGTTTTTCGTTCATCGTATTAACCTCCGAAAACTCAGCGTTTTAACAATAATTTTCTATCTGCACTTCTTGTTTCACCTTCTGCAGAGACCCTTATAGCCTTCTTACCACTTACGGGGCATTCGTGTTCGCACACTCCGCAGCCAATACATTTTTCAATATCAACGAAAGGTTGTTGCAAGCGGACCTGAACCTCAATTTTATCGCCGGGAGCAGGCATTTTTACGAATTGTCCATCAGGAGAAATCTCCAGAGAATTTTCGTTATTTGCTGTGATTTTTCTGCGTTTGCCATCTTCCAGAGCACAATAATAGTCGCCGCTGGCGAATTTGTCCGGGACAATGGTTTGCTCAACTTCTATGATATGAGCAGCAACCTTTTTGACTGTCAAGATGCCATCTCGCACTGTGTTGAAACATTCCTGAGTATAAATCGCCTTGGGACTGACGGGACAATTTTCTTCACAGACGATACAGGGTTTGTCCATCGCCCAGGGAAGACATCTGTTGCGGTCAAGAAAGGCGGTTCCGATTTTGATTGGCCCGACTTCAGCAAAATCACCGAGTCCGTGTTTCTCGGCGAGTGTAATCGGCCTGATAGCCGAGGTCGGACACATCTGGCCACAAGCTACGCAGTTCAACTGGCAGCCGCTCGAACCGATTCGGTTGTTCAGTACGGGCGTCCAAAGATTTTCCAGCCCGCCCTGGATACCGCCGGGCTGGATGACATTCGTAGGGCAGGCCCGCATACATTGGCCGCACTTGATACATCTTTTCAAGAATTCCTCTTCCGGCAGTGCGCCGGGCGGCCGGATGATTGTGTGCTGCCAGTTGCTGCCTAATTTATTGCTTAGCCGAATAATCGGAGGGATAGTAATACCTATATTAGAAATATCATCTTTAAATACATCTCGAGGATTACCATCATGTATAATTTTCCCCTTTTCTACTATAATAATTCTATCTACAAATTGAATGACGCGATCTAATCGATGTTCTATTAAAATAATTGTAATCCCAAGCTCATCATTAAGTTTTTGAATAAGTGTCAAAACATCTTCCGCTGATTTTGGATCTAATTCAGAGGTTGGCT
>JAUWBX010000519.1 GCA_030609625.1 Phycisphaerae bacterium | reverse complement strand
GACGTGGCCTGCTACGGCAGCAAGTTTCACGAGACGCCCAATATTGACCGGTTAGCCAAACAGGGTATGAGTTTTACCGATGCATACGCGGCCTGCCCCGTCTGCTCTCCAACCCGCGCCAGTATTCTCGCCGGCCAGTATCCGGCGCGGGTAGGCATCACCGACTTTATTCCGGGTCATCAGCGACCCTGGGAAAAACTCAAGGTCCCCCAGAATCGCCTGCAATTGCCGCTCGAAGCGATTACTATCCCCGAAGCGCTTAAAGAACAGGGCTACACCACAGCCCACATCGGCAAGTGGCACCTCGGTGGACAGGCCTATTCCCCGGAACATCAGGGCTTCGATACGGCTATTCAAAGAGGACGCAACCGCAACGACAAACAGGTTACCAGTTTCACCGACAGCGCCATCGACTTCATCCAAGCCAGCTCAGACAAGCCGTTCTTTCTCCATTTGTCACATCACACCGTGCACATCCGGCTGGAAGCACCGCAGGAACTAATCGACAAATACAAAAACAAACCCAAGCCAGCAACCGGTGTTAATAACCCGACCTACGCAGCTATGGTCGAGCACTTAGATAACAGTATTGGCCGTATTATGGAGGAGCTCGACGAACTGAATCTTGCCGAGCGAACCATGGTAATCTTCTTCTCGGACAACGGCGGGTTGTATCAGGCCTACGGCGGCTATAGAGGCAATAGAGAGATTGTTATGACCAACGAACCCCTCCGCGGCGAAAAGGGAACGTTATACGAAGGTGGAATCCGTGAGCCGCTGATTGTTCGCTGGCCCGGCGTAGTCAAGCCGGGAACCACCTGCAGCGCACCTGTCTCCAGTGTCGATTTCTATCCGACCTTTTTAGAGATTGTCGGAGCCAAGGCCGACCCGGCCCACGTGCTCGATGGCGAAAGCATCATGCCTTTGCTCAGACGGAGCGGCAAGCTCAAACGCGATTGCGTTTACTGGCACTATCCACATTATCACCACTCCAGACCTGCCGGTGCAATTCGACAAGGAAACTGGAAGCTAATTGAGTTTTATGAGGACGGCCGACTCGAACTTTACAATCTCAAACGCGACATCGCCGAAAAAAATAATCTCGCAACAAAGCTGCCGCAAAAGGCGGCCCAACTGCAGCAGAAGCTCGCCGCCTGGCGGGAATCGGTCGGTGCCAAAATGCCCACTCCAAATCCGGATTACGACCCGGCCAAGGCGCACGAATGGGGAAATCGGAAACAAAAGAAATCTCGCAAATAATAGGGAGCTTATATTATGGCGGAAAGTTTTGATGTTGTAGTAATCGGCAGCGGCCCGGGCGGTTATGCCGCCGCTATCAGGTGCGCACAAAGAGACGCTTCGGTAGCAGTTGTCGAAAAGGCATTTATCGGCGGTACCTGCTTGAATTGCGGGTGCATCCCGTCGAAGACACTGCTTGCTTCAGCCCACACCCTGCTGTTGTTCAAGCACGCAGCGATGATGGGTATCGACGTTAGCTCAGCTACTGCTAACTGGCCGAAGATTCAGGCAAGAAAAGATGCCGTAGTGGGCGGCTTTCGAAAAGGCCTGACAGGACTAATCAAGAGTCACAAGGTAGAAATACTCCAGGGCAAAGCTGTTGTTACAGCGCCGAATCAAATCAAAATCGAAACAGACACCGCACCGATGCAAATACAGGCGGACAAAATAATCATCGCAACCGGTTCGCAGCCGAGCCAAATTCCGACAGTTCCATTTGACGGCCAAACCGTTATCAGCAGTAAAGAAGCCCTGGCCTTTCAGCAA
>JAUWBX010000194.1 GCA_030609625.1 Phycisphaerae bacterium | reverse complement strand
TTGAGGCCTTCGCCAACAATTACTACAACTTTGCCGAAACTGTGCGAGCAAGAATAACCAGGACAAAACCGGACCCGTTGGCACTGGACTTCCCGAATGTTGACGATGGCCTGCGGGGCATGCTGTTCATAGAGACCGTTTTGGCCAGCACCAGGAGCAGGCAGAAATGGACAGCATTCAAGAAGGCATAAAGAAAAAATGTAGATGCAAAGTTTGAAAGGGTTCGCATAAACCGAAGTCAGAAGTTAGTTCTGTTTTCTGTCTTCTGTTTTCGGTGTCTCTGGATCCGTGTGGGTCTTTTACTCACTTGGGCACAGCGGTGTTAATTTCGAGGAGACTTTAGTGATGTCAGCACAAAAAAACTTTAATCGACGTCGGTTTCTAAAAAAAGCAACAGGAATCGCTGCCGGTGCGATAGCATTTCCTTATGTTATGCCTTCCTTATCTTTGGGTAAAGCCGATAGTGCCGCGAGCAATCGCATCGTAATGGGCTGTATCGGTATGGGTGGTCAGGGTACCTCGAATATGCGTGCATTTATGGGGTACGGGGATGTGCGGGTCGTTGCTGTTTGTGATGTTCGCGCCGAGCGCCGCCAGAAAGCCAGGGATATTGTTGACCGGCAATACGGTGACAAGGGATGCGCCGCCTACAACGACTTTCGTGACCTTCTCGCTCGCGAGGATATTGATGCCGTGATGATTGCCCCCCCGGACCATTGGCACGCGTTGATGGCTGTTGCGGCCGCACAGGCTGGCAAAGATATGTATTGCGAAAAACCATTAGGTGTGGCAGTCCTCGAGGGCCAGGCAATCCGCGATGCAGTGCGAAGGTATGGCCGGGTATTCCAGACCGGTACACAGCAGAGGTCGGAGCGCAAGTTCCGGTTCGCCTGCGAGCTTGCGCGAAGCGGATACCTTGGCAAGCTCCACACAGTCAAGGTCGCTGCGCCTGGACCTGAATATAAGCGAACATATCGTAAACCTACCACAGTCGAACCGATACCACCGGGGCTTGACTACGATATGTACGTCGGTCCGGCCCCTATGAAACATTACAACGGAGGCAGACTGGCCTGGCCCGACTGGTACCTGATATGGGATTACTGCGCCGGTTTCATCGTCAACTGGGGCGTGCATCATCTGGACATTGCGAACTGGGGCTGTCCGGCACTCACCGGCGAACCGTTCGAGGTCGTCTGCAAAGGCAGCTATCGCAACGATGGTTTTACCGACAACATTAACGATTGGCAAGCCGAGTTTAACTACACTAACGGCCTGCGAATGACTTATACAGACACCGGCAATCCAAATAAGCAGGGCTGCCGGTTTGAGGGCGACAAGGGCTGGGTCCATGTCAACCGCGGAGGGATTTGGGCTGGGCCGGCCTCGCTGTTAGAAGTGAAAATCGAGCCAAATGAGGGCCGTCTCTACGAATCTACAAACCACCATGGCGATTTTCTTCAGTGTGTGCGGACCCGTCGTGACCCGGTGTCCCCGGTCGAAGCAGGCCACAAAGCTTCATATCTCGGTTTGATTCCGGAAATAGCAGTTCGACTGAAGCGCAAGCTCAGGTGGGACCCGGCCGATGAACGGTTCATAGGTGATAATGAAGCTAACCGAATGCTGGCCCGCCCGATGCGCAGTCCGTGGCATTTGTAAGAAAGTATATGAAAAGACCATTTTGTCATTCTGAACGGAGCGCAGCGCAGTGAAGAATCTCGGTTTTTTGCTTCTTTGCTGGATATCCTTCGTGGAGTTTATCCTTGAGCTTGTCGAAGGGATGACAATGACGAAAATCGCAACTTTTCATACACTCTCTAAAGAAAAGAATCGTATTTTGCAGAAGATTTGATGATAGAAAATTAAGGAGCTTGCGAAAATGGGTAATGTCTATATTGGCCTAAACACTGAGTTTTCTCGCAGCAGCGACAAGCCTTTTGAGTGGGCTGTTGAGAAAGCTGCTGAGATGGGCTTCGAGTACATAGAGCCTATGGTTCACTTTGGCCGGGAGCTGATGAGCGAGGCCGGGTATTTCCACACCGTTTCGATGTTCGACGACCCATACCGAATCAAGGAAGCATGCGACAAAGCGGGATTGAAGATTTCCGCTCTTCAGTCGCACGGGCCTTTGGGCAGGCCGGAGGTTCACGGAGAGTACATCAAGATGGCGATTCGTGTTGCCGCCGAGATAGGAGTGCCGGTAGTCAATACTGACGAAGGCGTCAAAGCCAGGTGGACGACCGAAGAAGAGGACCACGTGTTGATTAAATACACGCTTCAGGAAGCGGCCTTTATCGCCGAGCGTCGCGGCGTTGTTATAGGGCTGGAACCCCACGCCCAATACTCCAAAACGCCTGATGGTTTGGACCGTATCTACAATCTGGTCAAATCGCCGGCCATCGGCATCAACCTGGATACCGGCAATGCCTATTTGGCCGGGCAGGATGTGTACGAGTGGCTGGAACGCGTGGCTGAAAGGCTGGTACATTTGCACGCAAAGGATATTTCCGTAGAGCACGCAGAAGCTGAGCGGGGCAAGGTAACCGGTACGCCGGTGGGTTGCGCCTGTGGCGATGGCGTCATCGACTGGGCCAGGGTCATCGAAATTGTCAGTAAAAAGACCCCTCGCGACATCGTATTTTCCGTGGAGTGTGGTACGCCCGACCAGGCACAGCGCAGTCTCAAGCATCTCAAGGAATTGGTATAAGGTTTGTCGGTATTGTTTAGCATCTTTGCCTTTGATTGTAAATGTTTGTAGAAAGACAGTTGCATACCCGAAAGGGAGGAGAATGCAGCAGAACAATGAACGTCACTTTTAGGAGTATCGAAATGAACAACCGCAAAAAGATTACTCGGCGTAATTTTATGGCTTCCGCTGCTGCAGCAGTGGCGGTTTCGACGGCAATCTCTACAGCGCAGGCGGCAGGGACTTCAAAGAAGTTCAAGCTCAAATATGCACCAAACTTTGGCATGTTTCGCCAGCACGCGGGCAGGGACGAAATCGACCAGCTCAAGTTTATGGCCGACCAGGGTTTTTCCGCTATGTTCGATAACGGCTTGATAAGAAAGCCGAAGGATTTGCAGGAAAAGATTGCAAAAGAAACGGACCGATTGGGTATGACCATAGGGCCGTTTGTCTTGTATGCCGATTTCAGCGTGAAGTCATTTGTTACCCGCGATAAGGCGATACGCGAGATGCTGATAAACAAGATGAAGGACGGTGTTGAATTGGCTAAGCGGGTCAACGCCAAGTGGGCGCTGGCCGTGCCCGGTCGATTCGATGAGGGCCTTGAGTGGGATTATCAGACGGCTAACGTAATAGAGAACCTTAAGCATTGCGCCAAAGTATGCGAGCCGTCTGGACTGGTGCTCGTACTTGAGCCGCTGAATGCGTGGACGAATCATCCGGGATTATTTTTGACGAAGATTCCGCAGGCGTATCAGATTTGCCGGGCGGTGAATAGCCCTTCCTGCAAAATTGTCGATGACCTGTATCACCAGCAGATCACCGAAGGCAACCTTATCCCGAATATCGATATGGCCTGGGATGAAATCGCCAGTTTTCATTTGGGTGACAATCCAGGCCGTAAGGAGCCAACAACCGGAGAAATCAATTACAAAAATATCTTCAAACATCTCTATAAGAAAGGCTATCAGGGCGTATTATGTATGGAGCATGGCAGAAGCAAACCGGGCAGGCAAGGCGAGATGGCGGTCATCGAAGCCTATCGAGCCTGCGACGATTTTTAGGCCGGGTGCTTCTATTCTAATTCAGCTATTTCTGTGAATCGTACCAGAGCGCTCGCTGTTTGTTTATGCGGCTCTACTGTTCCAACCAGCCCCACATTCCGGCCTATAAGTTTGCTCAGTTGCGTCTGCGGGACCTGGGGGCTCGGCAAAGCGTAACAAATGGTTTTGCCCGATTTGTCGATTATACGGTAGTGTCCGGGGCCGTAAGTCGTGAAAGTTTGAAGCTGTCCTACAACCGCAAATCTGCCCAGGTCTTCAAAGGCCGCCAGTCTTGTGGCACGGGCCTTATCTATCCGCTCCCTAATCTTCTGCAATTGCTCGTTTTGGAGCCGAACTGCTTTGGACACTTCCAAAACTAATTCAAAGTCCTTTATCTGCTTAAGCACAAACTCCGCATAGCGTGCAACCTTGTCGGCCGTTTTGTCCATGGCAATTTTAATAAGCGCCTCTTTTATATCTGCGTAGTTTTGTTGGTCTATTGGTTTGGCCCGCTCGGCGTCGAACTGCTCTTTCAGAGCGCTATATATTTCAAGCGCTGTCTTAGGCAAGACCGGCTCGGGAACAACCTTATCGGGAGTATCGTTGGGTTCAGTCGTCGGTTCAACAGCCGGCGGCTTATCAGTCGATGGCCCGACAGTCGGGGCGACCACTATAACCTGCTTGAGCGGCTTTGTAAAATTGATGCTTACCCAAAGATAGGCAAAAGACGGAGGGACTATTTTGTAATAATCGTCCATCTGTTCGCCCAATAATTTGACTTTGTCGCTCTTGTCGAGCTTCCCCTGTAGAGTCATGGAATGTAACGGCTTTCTGAAATCGGAACCGGCATAGACACGGACCCTGTCACCGGTAACAGAGCCGACTGTAGAATTGTCCGGGTCAATGCTGACATACTGTATTGAAATCCAGGAAAAACTCCCCACCGGCGGAACAACGCGGGCCCAGCTAAACTGTTTGCCGATAATTTTTACTTTGTCGCCTTTGCTGAGTTTGCCGCAGTAGTAAAAGTTCGTACCCGGACCGGAGCGGACATAAACATCATCTCCGGTTATCTCGGCCATATAGGGAAAAGATAGGGTACCGGCTTCCTCGGTGCCAATAGTTGGAGTGGCAGCTTCCTGGGCAAAGCCGACTGACACTAAAGAGGTTAAAATAACGATGGCGAACAATTTGATATAAGATTGCATTTTTATAGCTCCCAAAAAATAGGTTCCTATTCCCCAAATCAACAAACAACAAAGCCGCTAAATAACTTATCGCTCATTCAAATTAGCACCCGTCCAGGTGATTGTCAACTTTTTTATTGGATTAAATATAGTCGCTCTTGCCGGGATTTTCGACAATAACACCTGAGTAAATTCTTCTGTTTGTTCTTTGCCTTTATGCTCGTTGCCATGGACAGAAGATAGAAGACAGAAAACAGAAGGCAGAAGACAGATATCTGGCCTCTGAGAACCGGCATCGGACTTCTGTTTTGAGATTGGGTTTGTTTGGGTTTGTTTTTTTGGGGCCTGAGGGTGGTTTCATTTTCATAATCCTTTTGTGAAAAAGCGTTTGCGTTCATTTTTGCAATCCGCCTAC
>JAUWBX010000400.1 GCA_030609625.1 Phycisphaerae bacterium | reverse complement strand
GAAAAACTGCGACAAAAAAGCTGACGGCTGCAATTTGAATATTGCCAACAAGCTGCAGGAGAAAAAGATTCGTTATGCGCTGTCCTGCAGCTATACGTATGGCGGACAAACAGCCGCTATAGTGCTTAAACAACTGAATTGAATATCCAATATCGAATGGCCGAGATTCAAATGACCCAAACAATATGTTTTGAAAATTTGAACATTACTCAACTTGTCATTCTGAGCGCAGCGAAGAATCTCACACTCGGAACGGGACAAAAACCTGTTCTAAGGCCAGATGCTTCGCTTCGCTCAGCATGACAGTTTAAAAGTCAGTCAAGTTGAGAACATTAGAATTTCGGATTTGTTTAGGATTTCGTGCTTAGAATTTCGAATTTATCCACTTATACATCGAACGTGAGATGGACAAGTAAATGTTAAAGAAAGATACAAATGAACGGGTCGTAATAACCGGAATGGGCACTGTTTGTCCTTTGGGCCACGATGCGGAAACGCTCTGGCAGGCGATATTAGCGGGCAAGAGCGGAGTGGCCAAAACCACTATTTTCGAGGCCTCGACGTTCCCTACCACATTCGATGCTGAGGTCAAAGATTACGATTTTGCGGAATACACGAAAAATCCGCAACTGCACAAACACGGCAATCGAGGCTCCGGCTTTGTCATCGGCGCCACGGCTCAGGCCTGCAGAAAGGCAGGGATTGATATTGAAACCACCGAGCCGACGGATGGAATAGACCGAAGCAGATTAGGAATTTATCTTGGTGCAGGCGAAGGCTCTGTTGACAATGATGTATTTTTCGCTGCAATCGTTGAGGGATGGGACGCAGACAAAAACGAAATGGACTGGGGCCGGTGGGCGCAGGTCGCTTTCGGTGGAATGGATCCGATGTGCGAGCTTGAGCAGGAGCCGAATATGCCCGCTGCTCATATCGCAATGCTCACCGGTGCACGCGGCCCGACAAGAAGCTGCCTTACCGCCTGCGCAGCCAGCACTCAGGCCCTCGGCGAGGCAATGATGCTAATCCGCAGAGGTGATGCAGACATAATGATTGCAGGCGGTGCGCATTCAATGATACATCCATTGGGCCTTATGGGTTTTAATCGTCTCACCGCCCTATCGACGAGAAATGACAGTCCCGAAACGGCATCAAGACCGTTCTCAGCTACAAGAGACGGATTCATCCTCGGCGAAGGCGCAGCGATAGTTATTCTCGAATCCTTGACCTCAGCGAAAAAAAGAGGAGTTGAAATTTTAGCTGAGGTCATCGGCTACGGCAGCAGTTCCGATGCATTCAGAATTACCGATATGCACGAACAGGGCAGAGGCGCAATACAAGCGATGACTGCGGCGCTTACTGACGCCGGTATTACCTATAAGGACGTTGATTACATAAACACGCACGGCACAAGCACAAAGGAAAACGACTCAATAGAGACCAAAGCCATCAAAGCCGTTTTCAAAGAAGAAGCGAAAAACACCCCTGCCAGCAGTGTCAAGAGTATGCTTGGCCATTTAATCGGAGCAGCCGGTGCAGCGGAGTTGATTACCTGTGTCCTGGCAATACGAGACAATATACTGCCGCCCACAACGAATCTGATAGACCGTGACCCCGAACTTGATCTGGATTATGTGCCCAATAAGCCGCGGAAATGTCAGGTTAATGTGGCAATGAATGAGTCCTTCGGATTCGGCGGACAGAATAATGTCGTAATCATAAAGCGTTTCTCGTAATCCGTGACCTGAGAACCGAGATACGAGCGACGAAATATGATTGACGCCAGCTCCACGGGACGATACACTTCGCAAAATGTGGCAGCCGGACGTTCCGGCTGGGTAACAAAGGAGACAATGACAAAATAAAAGGAGAGAAACTATGAAAAGGTCAGTTATCCTAAACCTGAGTTCGGTTGTTCTTGCAGCGTTCCTGGTCTGTGGGTGCCAGACTCTCGGCGTGGGACCTTCCGACGAAGAACTCATTAGTACCACAATGGCCGAATGGAAAACAGCTCTGGTAGCTCAGGATATAGACAAACTAATGGCAGCGTATTCTGAAAACTACGTCTCTACCAGAGGCACCGGCAAGGACTCAATACGTGAGTTTATGGCAAGGGCCTTCGAGCAGAGCTTTTTAGATAGCGTCGAGGTCAAAATCGAAGACGCCCAAATCACGATTGAAGGCGACAAGGCTACATACGGTCCAGTTGAATTTGTATCCGACAGAGGCACGTTCACGCTCGAATACAAACTCCAGAAAGAAGACGGGGCCTGGTTCATTGTAGGCTCGAAACGCCTGGTACAATAGCCGTTAAGCGAATCAGGAAATCAGGTTATCAGATAACCAGGACGCCTGATACCCACAACCTGATAACCTGATATACTAATAACCTAATAAATACTATGATTGACATTAAACAAATACGAGACAATCCTGAAAAGTTTAAGAAAGCCGCAAAGGATAAAAATTTCGATGTTAATATTGACCGATTGTTGAAACTATATGATACCTTACGAAGAAATAAGGCGTTTCTGCAAAGTGTTGTTACCGACAAGAACCGGATTGGCAGATTAATTCCAAAATTGTCGGACGAGAAAAAACCATCTGCGCTGGAGAATCTATCCAAATTAAAACAGAAAGAAACAGAATATCTGCGCCGAATTAAAGAGCATGAGCCGGAATTTGATGAGCTTATGCAGTTAGTGGCCCAGCCGACCGATGATGATGTGCCGTTGGGCAAAGACGATACGGAAAATGTCGAGATAAGAAAAGAAGGCCAAATACGTCAGTTTGATTTCGAGCCAAAAGACCATGTACAGTTGGGATTGGCCCTGGGCATTATAGATATCGAACGAGGTGTGAAATTAGCTGGGACAAGAAACTACATCCTCAAAGGTGATGGGGCGCTATTGCATTGGGCCGTTCTGCGGTTCGCAATGGACTATATGGTCGGCAAAGGTTATGTCCCGATGTCGGTGCCGCTTCTTATGAAAGATGAAACAATGATAGGCACTGGTTTTTTCCCGGGCTCCGAAGACCAGACTTATCGAATGGAAAAGGACCAGCTCAATCTGGTCGGAACCGCTGAGGTCCCGCTGACGGCTTACCGAATGGGCGAGGTATTAAGTGCTGAAGAGCTGCCGTTAAAGTACGTTGCACTATCAAGCTGCTTTCGCCGTGAAGCCGGCGCCGCCGGCAAAGACACCTACGGTCTTTACAGAATCCACCAGTTCGACAAGGTCGAGCAGGTAGTCATCTGCCAAAACAGCGTTGAAGAAAGCAATAAGTTTCACAATAAGATTTTAGCCAACGCCGAGGCGGTTATGCAGGCCCTGGAGCTGCCCTACCGGGTTGCAAACGTCTGCACCGGCGACCTCGGCAGAGGCCAGGTGAAAAAATTCGACATCGAAGCCTGGATGCCGTCGCGCGGCAATTACTGCGAAACCCACAGCGCAAGCAAATTCTACGA
>JAUWBX010000272.1 GCA_030609625.1 Phycisphaerae bacterium | reverse complement strand
CGGCCTGCCAACAAGAAGCGGAATAAAACATACAAAAAAATACAAGACTATAATTCCAAACACCTGCAAACTGCGCACAAGAGCCGTTCGCCAGAGGGGTCGGCAGCGTTTTTTGGCCCGTCGTAATAAAACAGCTAACAGTTTCACATCGCCAAACTCGGCGATTAACTGCTGGGCTTTTTGTTCCTTATCTTCATCAATATTACAATCTTTTAGTTCATCTTCAAAATGCGCTGTTAATTCGGCCTGTACATCCTGACGAATCTTGCAGCGATATCGCATCTTCTTGACGATTAGTTTTATATACTCCTCGGCGCAAGCTGGCAATTTCATTCTACATTCTCCTATTTCAGTTCCCGCGATTTTGGCAGAGGCCAGAAGACCGCATCGCCATTGTCCCACCAATTCCTAATTCGGCCCGTTGAGTCCCTGCTGTATTCACCGCCTTCATCGGTAGAATTAGATCCGACGCTGTAGAGGATGAAATCGTCATCGGTTTTTTTATAAACCAGCGGCTTGTTGCTGAAAGAGTCCATCGGCAATTGCTTCAGATAACCGGCAGTAACCAGTTGAATCAAATTCTGCGGATACCGACCAGTATCGCCATTGTATCTTAATATTGCAATTATTGTCAAAGCAGCTCCAACTTCAGTAGGAACTCGATCACCTATTTCAATTACCCTTCCCATAGCCGGAGTAAGTGTGCGCAGAAAAACGTTGCCGTTAACAAGCTCCTTAAACTTATCATCTATGGCATCGCTTTCTGCGTGTCTTTGTACAGCGGTTTTCAAAGATAACTGTTCAAAATAATCATAAAGTGCGTTCACCGACTTCAAAGTTTCCTCTTTGTTCGGATGTCCGAAAAGAAACGGCACCGAATACACCAAATCGAAAATAAAAGGTTCGGCTCTTTCCTCTACATAACCGCTGCCCATATCGCTTATCCTTCTGAATCTCGGCAGATACAAATGCCCTTTGCCTATCCTGTCAGAGGTAAAACATCTTTGTATCTCGTCATACATCGTCAGTCTCTCGGCCTTATAGCTTATTGCGAAGTTTTCGTCGTCGATAATCTGCTCAAAATCACGCTGCAAGTCCGCCAATATTGCCGAGTCAATTTCATATTCACCTACAATCTCCCGAATAGTTCGAACAGACAGGGCCTCAATGGCAATTCCTACAAGCTGTTCAATCAGGGTCTTGTTCCCTCTTATATGTTGGCCGAAGCGGTAACAGGATTTCATATCGACAAAGGCATCTTTGAAACGACCTTGTTCGGCACGAAGTCGCGCCCGCCAAAGTAAAGCGAAAGTCAATCTTCTAAATCCGGAAAGTTTAGGCATAAAAATGCTCATCATTTCCGTTGTCTCCCCATGTCCACCGTAGGTTTGCCAACAGTAGGGTTTCTTCGCGCCGGTAATAACAAGCTCGAAGATTTCATTGTTGTCATTCAGCCATTTTTCTATACGTTTCTTCTGTTCGGAAGTAACCTCCTCGTATTTTTTGCCCAAAAGTATGAGCAAACTATTTTCTAAGAGTCCCATCTCTTCGGGAGTCGGTTGTGTTTTTGACCTAAGCTCGGCAACATCATCGCATCTTTTTTCATACAGCTCTATTGCCTTAATATATAAAGGCGCAGCGTTGAGCGATTCGTCAGCTACCGGTCGCACCATATTGTTAAGCTCGGCGACGTAATTAGTGGAGATAACCGGCTTGCCGGACAAGAACCAGGCCACATAAACAATAAAACACAAAATTAACACGCCGACGGCTTGAAATGTTCTTGCAACGACCGTTCGCCAGGGGGGTCGGCAGCGTTTTTTGGCCCGCCGTAATAAAACAGCTAACAGTTTCATATCGCCGAAGCTCGTGATTAACTGCTGGGCTTTCTGCTGTTTTTGCTCATCGGTTGTGCAATCTTTTAGCTCATCTTCAAAGTGCGCTGTTAATTCGGCCTGTACATCCTGACGAATCTTGCGGCGATATCGCATCTTCTTCAAGACCCGCTTTATAAACTCAACGGCACCGGCGGGCAAATGCTCAAGGTTCTGTGTTTCGCCAGGGAAGCGGGCGTCTTTGGTTCCTTTCACTAAAGCACCAACACAGCCTCCAATAAGTACCGCCAACGGTAGAAGAACAAAGAGTGGTGGCAACAAAAAGGCGAAAAAAATATTGAGACTCTCCAGTGCTGCACCAATCGCCACGCCAATCAGGATTCCCACAATGATTCTCATGACTCTCATCGGATCACCTCGTGTATTGTATTGCGTTTTGTGAACCCGCAGTGAAACTGCGGACTAAATACTTTGAGATTCTTCGCTACGTTCAGAATGACGGTGTCAGGCCGGTGTAAGTGCTCCGCCGAAGACGAGATTCAGGCCGGCCGTCAGCTCTCTGAGCTGGGCTTTTTGCTTTGCCAATTGGCCTTTGCCTTTGCTGGTTATGGAGTAATATCTCCTCTTTCGGCTGGACTGATTATTCTCCCATTTGCCTTTGACGAGTTTTTTCGCCTCCAGATTGTACAGCAGCGGGTACAGCGTTCCTTTGCCGAGGGTCAAAATATCACCGCTTCTCTGTTCGATGGCCTGGCTGAGCTCGTAGCCATACATTGGGCCGCGAGAGAGAATCTCCAGAACGACCACCGGTGCAATCCCCTTCAATAGCTGACTTTCGAATTTCATAAAAATCTCCTTTTGTAACCACAGAATTTAACCACTGAGTTCACAGATTTATATTATATATTGTTTAACATATTATGTTATGCAAACTATGCAATGTCAACTAAAAAATTAAAAAATTTTAAAAAATTTCCGAATTTCGGTGGTAGTATCAATTCCACGAAAATTTCTTGCAAAATCTCCTTTTCTGTATAAAATAGTTGGAAATCTGCTCGAAATGGGTCGTTTGAACCGATTAGGATTAGAGAGCGGAAACAGTTACATCCGGAGCAGTGGCCGAGCGGCTGAAGGCGACGGTCTTGAAAATCGTTGTACCGAAAGGTACCGGGGGTTCGAATCCCTCCTGCTCCGTTCGTTGACAGTAGGTGACAATTGATTTGTTTTGATGTCTAACTTATCTACTGATAAGCAGTTATCGGTACTTACTGAGCCGCATTTCTTGCCTCTCTTGTTTCCGTTTTCTTTGCCAAATGAAGACGACTGGTTACTATCAGAGTAAGCATTTTTTGCAAGTTTTTTGTAAGCTGGTTTGTAAGTACTTTTCGCAGTTCTGATAAGCACCATTCTGAAACGATTGAGTTCACGGACTTCATAACGCATGAAAAACTAAAATTGCCGCTCGTATCTTTTATGGTAGTAGAAATTGGTTCCTTTAACCAGAGGGATACGGGTGGTATTTTGTCTTGACGATTAGAAGAACTATAGAAATAGGCTTGGGCTTACAGAAAAACGCTCAGATAGTATTTTAATATGGTTTTTGCTTAATCCTCGTTTGTGGTTCATAATTACAGACCCCAGTGAACGACTACCTAACAAATGCCCCAAATCTGAACGGCTCATATTGTTAGCTTCTAAAAGAAAATTCAGAGTTTCTATTGGGTCGTTATTTTCTTTGATTGGCTCATGCTCATTTTCATAAGCCTCTACTAAGATAGAAAGACTCTCAACAAAATCTTTTTGGTCTTTGGTTAAATCAGTACGACCAACAAGCTCATCGAGAACATGTATAACTTTATCATAATCACCTTTTGTGTGAATCGGTTTCAAAAATATGACTAAATCGTTCCATACTTTTGGAATTTGACTCATTTTTCCATTTGCTTTTTTCTTTTTTGTGGTTAACACAGTTTTTCCTTCCATCTGTCCTTGTTATACTCGTCGTGAGTTAGGACGAACAAAATATATATTATTTCTGTCTCGAAGTTTACATCACAAATAACTCTCGCATTATTTCCAACAACATCGAATATATATACTAACTTCTTGCACTTCTTGAAAATATCTATCGAACCACCGAAAGTTTGCTTTATGTCATCTGGCGTATTCCATTCTGCTTGTTTGACAACTTCATGCCACGTCTCCAGAGAAGCTTTCGTTGTTGCATGTTTATGCCAGAACACCCAAAACCTTGCTCACGAAATTATTCTCATGATTACATTATGTAATCATTTCGGCAAAAAGTCAAACATAATTTCTAAAAAAATCAAAAAATTCTTAAAAATCTACCCTATTGGCTTCAAAACGGCCCTATCCGTACTATTGACCGTTAGAACTCCTGACAATCGCCACAATCGCAGAACGGATAGCCGAGGGTAGTTGAGGCCAAACAGCTATGATTTCAGCTAAGTCAGGGGGTAGTTTTTCGCTGGCATTTTCTTGCTTTTCTCGTTTTTCTTTGTAAGCTGGTTTGTAAGCACTGGATTGAGCTTTCGGTAAGTCATTGCTTTCGTGGGAGTTAGGATTTTCACGCGACGGTCTTGAAAATCGTTGTACCGAAAGGTACCGGGGGTTCGAATCCCTCCTGCTCCGTTTTTTTTATAATATCGTAAGGCTGGAAATTCTGGATTTGCTTCAATAAACACGTT
>JAUWBX010000274.1 GCA_030609625.1 Phycisphaerae bacterium | reverse complement strand
GGGCATCTCGGCACCTACTACGCCGGCTAAATACGCGTCAGGTGGGACCAGGTTAATAGCGTCGAAAGAACCTCCGTCGGGATTGATTATCAGCTTTAATTTGCGACGATAAGCGTCACCGTTCAGGTTGAAGATGTACGGCTCATCCGGGAAAATAATTACCTCATCATTCATAAAGGGCCGACCCCCGATGGTGATTTCCCCGTTAATTAACTGGATGCTTATCGGCGCATCGATTTGGTCAAAGCGGGCTGTTGGGAGCTGTGTTTGCAGATTGGGGTCGTCAGTAATGCTGAATGACGATTCAATTTTCAGCGTGCAGGCTTCGATATTGTCTAACAGCAGGGCCCTTACCCAAAACTGCGGTTCGATGTCCATCTGGGGGGTGGGCGTTATTAGTTTGCGAGTCTTACAACCGTTCAGACTAATCGGTAAAAGTAAAATGGCCGCAAGATAATGTAGAACTCTTAATTCTAAATTCTTAATTCTAAATTCTCAATTCTAAATTAGTCCAGACTTCGCAGTGATAATCCAAGGTTTACAAGCGCTTTATTGATTTCGTTCAGGCTTGTTACTCCGAAGTTTTTAACGCCCAGAAGCTCAGCCTCTGTTTTGTGTGTCAATTCACCGATTGTGCGAAGATTGAGATTTCGCAGGCACTTTCGAGCGCGCACCGACAGTTGGAGGTCATCTACAGGTTTGTTTCTGAGACCTTCATCCTCGTCTATGATAACAGTGCCGTCGGAGATTTCTGCTGAAGCAAGACTCTTTTCCTCCAGAGCCATCCCGAGAATCAAGCCTTTAGGTTCGAGGATGGTCTTGATTTCCCTAAGGGACGTTTCGCCAAAGTTCTTATAAGATAACAGCTCCGCCTCGCTGATGTTAAGAAGGTCGCCGACTGTATCTATTTTCATCTTTTTCAGGCAGTTTCTACTGCGCACCGACAGCTCAAAATCGGAAATCGGCGTTTCAAGAATCTGGGTTTTGCGCGTCTTTTTCTCTTCTTTTTCCTCGTCGTAGAACATTGTTTTTGAGCTTTCGATGTCTTTGCTGAACAGGATCGCTCTTTGGTGATTCGGATGAGTCTCCAGGACCATATCGACATATTTCGCAGCTTTGTCGTATTGGCTGTTGTCTTCGTAAAGCACAGCTAAATTCAGCAGGGCACTTACGTAAACCGGCGAGCTTGAAGCAATTTGCCGATAGTAATCGATGGCTGCTTCTTCATCGCCGGATAAATCACAGCGAAAGGCCAGATGGAAAAGGGCTCTTTGATGATTCGGGGACAATTCCAGCGCCGTTTTGCAATCGTCCATTGCCTGTTCGTAAAGCCCCTGTGCTTCCTGGAGACGGCCGCGCTGGTAATGGTATTCGGCACTTACATTCTCGAAATTTTTACAGGCCTTCAGTTCCTTGCCTGCCGCCTGGAAGTTGCCTGCCCGGCGATATGTGGCGGCCTTTTCCAGGGTTATGCTCATTTTGTCAGCCTCGTAATCGAGACTGCTTTGCAGGTTTTCAATTGCCTTCTCGAATTCGCCCGTCCGCCGAAACGCAAAAGCTAAGTATATGAATTTCTCTTTGCAGTCCTTGCCTTTTTGCAGTTTTTCGACCGCTTCGGCGTTTCTGCCTAATATATAAAGCCCGATACCGACCGCCAGACGAGCTTTCTGTCCGGTTTCAGCCATATTTGACTCTACCTGTTCACCGAATTTTAACAAGTTGGCCTCGCCCGAATGGACAAACTCAGACAGCGTCCTAATTTCGTCCATTGACGGCAAAGCCTCAGCAAATAAATCGACTTCTGGTTCTGTAATTGGTTCCATTGAAACTTCTCCCTTTTTCGTATTGCGTATATCATATTGCGTATTGCGTGCTACATCACGCACGCCCAGCCGGGTATTATAATGTGTCGGCGAGGATTTGCAACAGTTTTTTTTGCCAGGTTGTGCCGTGGGGTGCATCGAGTTTCCAATGCTGCACAGACAATCCTTTCAAACTTTGATTTCCCCCCAGCACGGGGCTGGGGGCTATATATTATAAAACGTTAATCGTTATGGTTTTTTACATATTTTATGCGTCTGGCAAGTTCATCTTCTGTAAAACAGAATCTCCTGTCATACCCTCTTGTCCATATTCGTCCTGACCTGCCAAGGTTGTGAAGTGCGAACATCGCTGCGTTCTTATACCTGCTTACAATTTTCCCTATCGGATGATATGACCACCTTGCTACTAAATGTACATGATTACTGCAAACCGCTAACGCCTCGACCTGTTGGCCTGTTCTCTCCGCTTCTGTTATTATTGTCTGATGAACAACTGTTTTTTCTTTTGATGTTAATTTTACTGCCGGCGACTTTTGAAGTTTTTTGCACAAACTATAAATATGTTCGTCGCCGTCCAATACTTTTCCATCTTTGACATATCTTCGTTTGTCTTCTTGCAACCAACTACCGTACGTTGTCCATGTAACCATATACCCTACCGTTTTTGCCATAACTTTGATATTACTTCTGATTTAGACCCTATGCAATTCAAATTATTTATATAGCCCCCAGTCCTGTGCTGGGGGGAATTTTTTGTCCTTTTTACCCAGTTTTACTGGGGGTTTTCTTTTCTCCGAAATTTTATGCCATAGGTATTATTGCGGGGTCATTGTTTAGCCCCCCAACCCCATGATCTTACCTGCCTATAAGGCAGCGTTGGGGGGTCTCATCCCGAAAGCGCCGTACGTCATCACATACCCAACATCACCACACAACGCCCATAATAACTGTCTCCTAATCTATCGCGGATTAGCTCTGCCACAGGTACGAACATTTCACGGAATCAATAATAAATTGATTTTCCTTTGACTTTTACAGTCTTTTACCCTATTTTATCTAACCAAATACGGAAACAACAAGGGGCGGAATACTTCTTTGAATCGTACGTTTGTAATTCCTGCCCTGAGCTTGTGCCCAAGGTGCGCAGTCGAAGGATAAAAGATATGAAATTTTTGGCAGGAATTGTGGGTTTTGGGTAGTGTATGGTTTGAAAGTGAAATACGAAGTGGGACAAGAGTTGGGTTTCTGTAGTTTTCTGGAGGAAAAAAGAAAATGACTTATACTAATAACGCGCGCGATAATGCTTATCGCGCCCTACCACACTTGGTTTATTATGCTCATTTAGAAAAAACTATCACTTATGGAGAGTTAGGCAAAAGAATCGGTATACACCATCGTTCAGTGCGTTTTTTGGGTTATATAAGAGATGAAATCTGTCGTAGAAGAGGGTTGCCACTCTTAAGTGTTATTGTTGTTAACAAAAGTACCGGATTGCCAGGTAAAAGTTTTTTGTCAGAAGATTTAAGCCATCTTACTGATGAAGAATACAGACGAAGGTTTGTAGAGCTTCGTGACGAGGTTTTCGCTTATGCAGGATGGGATGCTCTTTTGAGGGATTTGGGCTTAACGCCAGTAAACGATTAAAGTTTTACTGATTAGAAGGATTTAAGCAGATTTCTTGAGATTTATTTTGGAATCAGACATTTTTCTGTTGAACCCCTGTTACACGGGTTTATAATCTGCATATGGCGTGTTCATCTACAACTTATAAGCCAAAGTGGCGCAGCGGGCAAACAACAGTGATTCGTGTCCCTGAAGGATTTGCCGAAGACGTTTTGCAGTATGCCGAGAAACTGGACAGGCAGTGGTCTCCACCTTGTCAGTCGTCTCTGTGTGGAGAAGATATTACTGCGCCTAAACTGAGACGCTCCAGAGTAGTCAACGTTGCTTCAGTTCCCCTGCGTAGTCCTTTTAGATATCCCGGCGGCAAGACTTGGTTAGTCCCCTATTTCAGGCAGTGGCTTAGGAGTCTGTCTAGGCCCGAAGTCTTTATTGAGCCATTTGCGGGTGGAGCGATTGCAGGTTTGACTGTTGCCTTCGAAGATCTTGCAGACCATGTTATTATCGCCGAAATCGATGAATACGTTGCTTCTGTCTGGCAGACCATTCTTTCGGGTCAGGACGAGTGGTTGGCCCAAAAGATACTCACATTTGACCTAACGCTGAGAAATGTCAAAACTGCGTTGGCTCGCGCCAACCGAAAAAACCTCAGTCTTAAAGAGAAAGCTTTCCTTACCATTCTTCGCAACCGTGTGCAACGCGGTGGAATCATGGCGCCAGGTGCAGGTTTGGTCAAAACAGGAGAGAACAATCGTGGTATTGGGTCGCGCTGGTATCCGGAGACATTAGCGCGCCGAATAAGAGACATTGGACGGATGCGCCACAAAATCACTTTCTTCTACGGTGACGGCTTACTCCTTTTCAACCAGTTCGGGACCGAACGCCAGGCTGCGTTCTTTTTGGATCCGCCCTACACTAAGGCTGCGAAGCGACTCTACAACAACTGGAAATTTGACCACCGTGCTCTCTTTAAGACCATCCAGCATCAAAGGGCACCATTCTTGGTCACCTATGACAACACGCCGGAAATAAGTTGCCTTGCTGACGAGTTTGGTTACGACAAACGGTGTGTCAGAATGAAGAA
>JAUWBX010000147.1 GCA_030609625.1 Phycisphaerae bacterium | reverse complement strand
GTTACTTATATTATGAGGTATTGTCATTCCGCACTTGATGCGGAATCCAGATCTTACGATAAATCTGGATTCCCGCTTTCGCGGGAATGACATTCATCATTTTAGCTGTAACAGAGCACTAACCAAATTGGAAAGGAGTTGGTATGAAACAGTTACAATCGGCAAAAACGCGGGAGATGTCGCGGCGGAACTTCCTTCAGGCGGTGGGCAGCACTACAGTGGGGATTTCGTTAAGTTCAAAGCAACTGCTTGGCGCTGCGAAGAGCAGGACCCGGCAAAAGGGACCCGCTATAGTGCGTGGGGCCTTTGTATATCCTCCAACCGAGTCTCTGAGGAAAGTCGGTTATTATAGCTGGCCGGGGTCCAGTTTCGATGCCGAAGGGCGCCAACGACAGTATATGGACAGGATTAAAAGAATGGAACGAAAGCTGGGGATGCGCATCTCGATGGACAAACAGCCTCTCGATGATGCGTCGAGTGTAACCCAGTTTATCAACGAAGTTAAACAGTCAAAGCCCGATGGATTGCTGCTTATACCTTTTAAGAAAGGCCATTGGGGACACGTTACTCGCATTATTGAAGAAGCAGGAATCCCCACGGTTGTACTTGCCACGTTGGGTATCCTGCTCGTTGGGCACATTAATCAGCTCCACAAAAAGTCTGGTGTATATCTAATCAACTCACTGGATAATCTTGATGCCGTTGAAGAGGGGATGAAGATGATTCAAACGGCGCACTGGATGAAGGAAAGCCGTATCGTCAACATAGGAGGGTCAGAAACCAAAGAAACCACGGTGCCCCATCTTGGAACACAGGTGCGGACAGTACCGCACACGAAGTTTTATGAAGAGTTTAAGCGCACCAAGGTCACGGACGCCGTGAAAGAGCTTGCCCGGGCATATTTGAAAAATGCCAAAAAGGTGGTCGAGCCTACCAAAGCTGATATTCTCGAAGCCGCAAAAACGTATTTCGTCCTCAAACGAATTATCGAGACAGAACAAGCTGATGCTATGATGATGGACTGCCTGCCGGGGCTTAGCAGACCACACAAGCATCCCCCGCCCTGTATGGGCTTTATGAGTTTGAGGGACGAAGGTATCGCTGCCGGCTGTCAAGCCGACCTTAACGCAACACTGACGTTGATGTTAGTGCAGCAGCTCTTCGACAAACCCGGATTTCAGCAGAACGCTTCAATGGAGACGGAGAAAAACCACTATTTCGGTGCGCATTGCACCTGTGCCTCTAAGCTCAGCGGTACAACCGGACCTTCCGAACCTTACATCTTAATGAGCCATGCTGAAGCGGGCTGGGGCTGTGTGCCTCGAGTGCTCTGGCGCGTTGGCCAAGAGGTTACAATGGCCCAATATCTTTCAGGAAAAACACCGCAAATGTACCTCTATAGCGGACAAGTGGTAGGCTGTCCGGATATCCCGCAAACGGGTGGATGCCGTACGAACATAGAGATGACCATCAACGAGGTGGATGACGTATGCAATGTCAAAGGTATGCATCAGATTATATTCTACGGTGATTGTGCCAGAGAACTGCGAATTTTCTGCCGGCTATATGGCATCAAGGTCGTTACTTAAGAGGGCGAAGAATAAAAACCTGAGTCTCTGGTTTTGTGTCACAAGTACTAAGGAAGTATTTCAAGGCCGACTATTGTAATATCGTCGATTTCAGACGGCTCGATTTTTTGATTATGGGCAATCGTGTTAAGTCTGTCCATCATCTCAACAACAGACAAATCTTTGATTTCGTAAAATTGTTCGCTGAAACCAAAGCCGGTTTTGTCATCGAACTTGCCTATGAAGGGCTCGGCCCCGTCGGAATACAGCAGTAGTTTATCGCCGGGCTGAAGCTGCACGGTCTGCTGGGTGTATTCAGCCTGTTCAAAAACTCCCAGCAGCGAGCCTCGTATTTCGAGCTGTTCGGGTTGCTGTCCGCCTCTGATAAGGATTGGATAGGGATGTCCGGCACGGGCGAACGTGAGCTGTAGTGTTTTTATATTTAAAAGGCAATAACAACAGGTGGCAAATTGATAACCGGAGAGTTTCTGTGCCGCCATTCGCATATTCAGATTTTTTATAATCTCCGACGGTGGGAATATGCGGTAATTATTCTCATATGTCTCTCGCATAAGCAAGGCCTGCTTTAGAAAGATTGTCAGCAGTGCTGCAGGCATGCCATGCCCCACTACATCAGCTACATAAAAGCCGATGTGCTGCTCGTCGATACGGACGATATCGTAAATGTCACCAGAGACCCACTCTGCCGGCAAAAAAACCGTGGCCCACTGCACTTCATCAATACTTGGCAACTGGGTGGGGAGGAAATCCTGCTGCACAAGACCAGCTAAACGAAGCTGCTCTGCCAGATTATCTGCGAGGGTTTTTGTCATAGAAAGTTGCTCGGCCAGTTTATTCCTGTGAATTCTTAGCGCATGCTTTCGTGGAACTAAAAGTTTTGTCGTAATTCCGGAACTTTTTTTGCGATATGCAAGATTAGAACTTATTTTGACCCATAGGTCATCTATGAAAATTGACTCCATGGCGTTGATCATAGAGAAACTAGTCCTTGGCGGCGATATGGAAAAACTTTTTACGGGCATCTCCGGGCGGTCTGTGAGTAAAATCATGCCAATATTTTCTATCTCAAGGGATTCAATTACTCGGGCCAATTGCTGCTGCCGCGAAACATCCGAGTTTTTCGTATCGATAATGACTGTCCCAATCAAATTGAGTCTGTCGCGTACTTTGGAAAACTTGTCTATCGGAAGAGTGCGGCAGGAAAGCTTCTTCCTCTTCAAAAGTCGCTTTATTTCAGCCGGGATGTGGCTTTGATTTGTCAGATACAGAACATCTATAAAGTCTTTTTCCAGCTCAATAGCAGTTAGCAATTTTTCTTTTTCCATTTCGTCTTTTTCTCTGATTATGTTATGGGACTGTAAATAAGCATTCTTTCATTCAGTTACCGGCATTTAATCGAATGGCCGCTCGTTAAATACCATTTCATAAGGACTGTTCACTATCCATAAGTTAATTTCGGCTTGATAGGCGTTGTACTTTGCATTTTCTCTCATTTTTTTCTGCTTTTGTGAGCTTAGGACTACAACGCTACTTAGAATTATTTATTGCTGATAAGGTTTTGTTGTATAAAAAGTTACGTTAATTATGTTATTGATGTTTGAATATACAATGGAACAAACGTATTGTCACTCCTGCGTAAGCAGGAGTCCAGGAAACACTGATGAAATGACTGGATTCCCGCTTTCGCGGGAATGACACCTCTGTTTTTGTTTGTATAGTAATGTTCCATTTAATATTCAAAAGTCCATAGTTACGTTCCGATGTTCTGAGAAATTACCACTGCGCCTCCACATAGGGTCCTGTGAGGCCTTTGGGTACAGGCTTAGGCCGGGACTTGAAAATGGCCTCGGCAATCGCAATATCACTTTTGCGGGTAATTTTGATATTCGAAGAGTCCGCCTCCACGATTGTTACCTTATGGCCCAGCGCTTCGACTAATTGCGAGTCATCGCTGATTTTGCTTTGGTCCAGATTTTTGAGGTTTTCGTATGCCTCTTTGAGCAGGGAAGCAGCGAAGACCTGTGGGGTTTGAGCTTCGTAGAGACCTGCTCTGTCAACGGTTCTGATTATCGTGTTATTCTGTGCTTCTTTTATCGTTGCCGTAACAGGACAGGCCGGTATAGCTGCACCACACTGGCCGGCAGCGGAAATAACTTTGCCAATCAATTCCGCCGTTACACAGCATCGACAGGCATCGTGAACGGCAATAAGGTCGATACCATCTTTTATAAGTTCGAGACCTTTATTGACGGTATCGAAACGCTCACAACCGCCCAAAAAGATTTTTACGTTGAAAAACTTCAGGTTAGGCCCCCACTTGACATCCACCAATTCCTCGTCTTCAGGCGCGATGCCTAACAGAATTTGTTTTACGTCGTCACGCTTATCGAAAAGCTCGACGCTTCGCAGAAAGACCGCCCTGCCGGCTACATCAACGAACGCTTTTTTTCTTTTCCCGCCGAACCGGATGCCGGCCCCGGCGGCACAAATAATTGCAGCAACACTTTGACTCATACTGAAATTTCCCGTTTTATGCTCTCCCGTTAGGGATGGCCAAGTCCATTATTTTACTAACCTCAATTTTGCAAAAGTCTTGTTACTAATCCATATAACCCATCCCTGTGCGTAGGAAACAAGGCTTCTAACCGTCATAATACTCGAATAAGCTGTACTATTCAAGCATGCCGATAGTTAAAATAGGATGCGTTTATTTGCGAAAAAGTACAGCTTCGCGCTCAAACCACCTGGTACAAAAGAAAAGCAAAGCGCCTGCAATAACGACACTTGAACCGAGAATAGCGATAAGCATCTCGTAGTTCATTGTGCCCTTGATAAGCTCTTTGATAGCAAGCGAGATATTGGTAATCGGCACCATGGCCCAATACCAATCAAGTTTTACCATCGGAAGCATAGCGATAAAAGCCGGCACAATGGCCAGGAAATTGAGCGGGCCGCAATAGGCACTGGCCTCTTTGAAACTCTTGGCGTAAATGGACACGCTCAACAACAACGCGGCGAACATTGCGGCTGTGGGAATCAACATTGCCGCTATCAACACCAGGTCAACCACACTCACTGAGGCAATGACTTCACCCAATTCCCCTGTAATCTCCTGTCCTTTTGACGCCAACATAACACCGAAGCTTGTAAGACAGAGCAAGGCTGCCGTTACACCCGTAGTGAAAATCACAAAGAATTTGCCAAGCACTATCTGATAGCGCCGAATCGGCGCCAGCAAAAGGGTTTCCAGCGTACCGCGTTCCTTTTCCCCGGCCCCCAAGTCTATGGCCGGATACATGGCCCCCATAAAACAGAAAATGATGAACAGGTAGGGAAGCATCCCGCCCACGCGTTCACCAAGCACCTCTCGCATATCGGCTGTGTTGTGTTCTTCGATAGTGATAGGGTTGAGCAAATGTTCTTGTTCTTGCGGCGTACCCAAACCAAGGCCGGCCAGACGCTCCGAGCGGTATCTCTCACCGAATACACGAATTACTTTACCAGCTCTGTTCCTAACTCTACTGGTAACGGAGGCATTGTTGTAATAAAACTGGACAGTAACCTGTTCGCCCCTCTCGAACTGTTCGGGAGCTGTTTGGGGGATAACCAAACCGAATTTAATCTTGTTTTCTTCAATGGCCGATGCAATCGCTTCCTGTGTGGGGATATTCACCTTCTCGAACCCTTCCTCTTCGCTGAACGCGCTGGCCAGGTCAGGTAAGTGTTCAGCTCCGAAGATGGTAAAAGCGAGGGTTTCCGTCTGGGCTTTTTTCTCAGCCTTGACAATGAATCCTATCATAACGTTCATCAGTACAGGCACTACGAGGGTGGGTAAGGCCACCATAAATATGAGGGTTTTCCTATCGCGCAATACTTCTTTCATTTCCTTGAGGTATATGGTGAGAATATTAAGCCGCATGATTTACCTCACTGGAATCAATCAAAGTTAGAAAGGCCTTGTCCAAATGGGTTTGTCCCGTATCGGACCGCATTTGCTCGATGCTTCCCTCGAAACAGAGCCGGCCTTTGTGAAGGACCACAACAAAATCACAAAGCCTGTCCACTTCGTGCATGTGATGTGTGCAAAAAATGACCGTTTTGCCCTTAGCTTTGCAGGATTCAATGAATTTCAAAATGGCTTCAGCCGCAGCAACGTCGAGCCCGGTGGTCGGTTCATCGAACATGATGACTTCGGGGTCATGAATAAGTGTACGGGCAATCGAAACCTTCTGCTTCATACCGGATGACAGTGAGTCATTGCGTTTGTCGGCAAAAGTGGTCATCTCTAAAAGGCTGAAAAGTTCATCCATACGCTCGTCAATTTTTGCCTGCTTCAGGCCATGCAATTTCCCGAAATATTCAATCATCTCGCGTGCGGTCAGACGACCATAAAGCCCGGTGTTGTCGGAAAGAAAGCCTATTCTTTTGCGGACCTCAAGAGGGCTTTCAACTACATCCACACCATCAAACCTGGCTGTGCCTGCACTGGGTTTCAACGCGGTCGAGAGCATTCTAAGC
>JAUWBX010000137.1 GCA_030609625.1 Phycisphaerae bacterium | reverse complement strand
CCTTCGGCGAAGCTATTGAAATAGATTCCTCCGCTTCGGCACGACAAAGTCGTGCCTACGGTCGGAATGACAGTACATATAGAATGTTACACTAACTTTTTAGAAACGGCAGTAGAATGGAGAACTAATAAAGATGAAATCGAACACGAATGTATTACCGAGGCCGCTGCGTGGTATCATTCCGCCTCTGGTTACGCCGCTTCTGGACCGGGACACGCTCGATGTAGCCGGCTTAGAGCGGCTGATAGAGCATATTCTTGTCGGCGGTGTTCACGGTCTGTTTGTCTTAGGGACAACGGGTGAGGCGCCGAGTCTTAGCTACCGGCGGCGGTATGAACTTATCGAACGCGTCTGTGGACAGGTTAAGGGACGTGTGCCGGTGTTGGTTGGAATAACCGACACATCCTTTGTGGAGTCGGTAAATATTGCCCACAAGGCCCGGGACTCCGGTGCGCAGGCGGTTGTGCTGGCGCCTCCGTATTACTTTCCCGCGGGGCAATCTGAACTTCTCGAATACCTCAAGCACCTAACGCCGGAATTGCCGCTGCCGGTGTTTCTGTACAATATGCCAAGCTACACCAAGCTGGTTTACGAGCCGGATACCATACGGGCTGCGGCTGACTTTTCAGGCATTGCAGGTATTAAGGACAGCTCCGGCAATATGATTTATTTTCGCCGGCTTCAATCTCTGCTTAAAGACCATCCGGACTTTTCACTTCTTATAGGCCGGGAGGAACTGCTGGCCGAGGCGGTTTTGTTTGGTGGGTACGGGTGTGTGTGTGGAGGGGCCAACCTTATTCCAGAGCTTTATGTGGACCTCTATAATGCAGCGTGTTCGAAAGACCTGCCGAAGGTCGAGTCTCTGCACAAAAAGGTAATGCAGCTTAGTACCACTATTTATAATGTGGGGCGGTATGAGTCGAGCTTTCTGAAAGGCCTGAAGTGTGCGCTTTCGTGTGTCGGTATTTGCAGTGATTTCATGGCTGAACCGTTTCATCGTTTTCGCCGAGCGGAGCATGATAGGATTAAGCAGTACGTAAAAGAGCTGGGAATTACGCCGGAAAAATAGAACAAGTTTGGATAGGTTGAAAGATTATGCAGGGAAATCTTAGCGCAATTGATATCGGTATCCTTATTCTCTATGGCTGTGTGCTGATTGGGATGGGTGTTTATTACACACGTAAATGTCGGACGGCGGAACAGTTCATGGTTGCAGGTCGTTCTATTCCCGCCTGGGCGGCCGGCCTGGCCGTGATGAGCGCTTATACGAGCAGCATTTCATATATTGCCACGCCGGGCAAGGCTTTCGATAGCAACTGGAATCCCATCATTTTCTCGCTTTGCATCTTGCCGGTGACCTGGCTGGTTTGCAAATACGCCGTTCCGTATTATCGGAAAACGCAGTTGATTAGCGTTTATAGCTTTCTGGAGGACAGACTCGGGGCATGGGGACGAGTTTATGCAGCGCTGGCGTTTGTGCTGTATATGATAGGGCGCGTCGCGGTAATTCTTTACTTAGCCAGCCTGTTGGTAAGCACCTTTGTTCCGTGGAACATTGCTGTTGTAATCATAGTCATCGGCCTTATTACTATTGTTTATACACTGCTTGGCGGGATGGAGGCCGTGATTTGGACGGACGTTATGCAATCAGTGATTATGATTGCCGGCATCCTCTTTTGCGCTGTTAGTTTGTCCATTCATGTTTTCTCAGGGCCGGAACCCTTAATACAAGCGGCTATTGACAATAATAAGTTTAGCTTCGGCAGCTTGAAATTTACTCTGGCTTCCCAGGAGCACCTGTTCGACCGAACGATATGGGTGATGATTATCTACGGAATCACGGAGGCCCTGCGGAGTTTGTTGGCCGACCAGAACTACGTGCAGAAATACTGCTCTGTTCCCACCGAGCGAGAAGCAAAACGCTCAATCTGGATTGCGATGCTGATATATATTCCGCTGACCGCGGTTTTTCTTTATATCGGGACAACGCTTTTTGCTTTCTACTCTCAAGGCGACGAATTGGTACAGGCCGGCATAACCAAGGGCGACCAGGTCTTCCCTTACTATATCGCGACACAGGTTCCGGCGGGTCTAAAGGGACTGATTATCGCTGCTATTGTAGCGGCGGCAATGAGCACTGTGGATTCGGCGTTGAACTGCTCGGCGACTGTTTTGCTGCTGGACTTCCATAAGCGATATTTTAATCCGGATATTTCAGAGCGGGCCAGTATGGTATTTCTGCGGTTAGGAACGGTGGTATGGGGACTGCTTGGGACTGGTGCCGCCCTTTTGATGATTCGGGCAAAGAGTATTTTGGATGTTTGGTGGCAGATATCGGGAATCTTTGGCGGTGCGCTTTTGGGCTTGTTTCTTTTAGCTTTCATGCGAGTTCGCCTTCGTCTGTGGCAGGGTCTTGTATCAATCGCGGTAAGTATTGCTGTTATCAGTTGGGGGACTTTTGCCCGCGATTTACCCGCTTCGTGGCAGTGGGCGCAGTGTGACCTTGACAGGATTATCGTAGGCGCGACGGGAACAGGGGCACTGATGGTGGTCGCCTGTCTTTTCGGACTGACGAACCGGAACCGAGATGTTCAAACGTGAGAGAAAATCATTGTTACCGAAATACTACCGCCGGAGAATAAACGAAAGTTAGTGCCATCCGGTGAGGAAAATATACACTTAAATAAAATCTGAAGGAGGTTTTTTATGCCTGTTACTAAACTCAACGAAAGCTCCAGAACAAACGGTGAAGGAAGACATTGCTTTGCCGGAACAAGTTTAAGAATGTTCCCAATACTGTTGGGTCTTACGATGGTTTTGGTGCTGCCGATTTCGGCTTGTGGAGAAACGGTGGCCGAATGGAACTTCCGCAGAGGAACCCAGGGCTGGACAGGAAACAGCAGGGTGGAAAGACTAACTACATCACGTGAGGGGCTGCTCGTTAAATGCACAGGAGAAGACCCGTGGATAGAAGGGCCGGCGGTCAATTTGCCTGTCGATAAAATGATTACGGTAAAAATACGGATGAAGTCGAACGCAGATACAAGTGCGGAGCTCTTTTACGGCACAGTGTTCAGGGCGGGACATTCCGTTCGATTCACCGCCCGAAACGATGGCCAATGGCACGAATACAGCCTTATTATTCGGGAAAAGTTAGGCCGCGGGACACGCTTTCGTCTTGACCCCTGCACAGGTGAGGGAGAAGTTACAATTGCCTTTATCAAGGTGGAAGCGATTGGGGAAATAGTTGTTCCATCATTAGAGAAACCTAAAAGACCCGGCAAAACCAGAAGCAGACAGATATCGGTCAAATCCGGAAATCTGGAATTTGAACATTATGGAAGCAGATGGGGAAACTTTGTTTTAAAAGTAAATGGCATAGAAATGGCCTGTGGATACCAGTGCGAATTGCTCGGTGTGGTGTTCGACGAGAGTTCTGAATGGCTCAATCTTAAAAATGCAAAGGTAACATTTGAAAATCGACCCGAGCGTGAAGAATTCAAAAGTAAGGCGGTTATCAAAGACAGTGGGGGGGCAACGTGGGAAATTCAGAAAAGCGTAAGGCCCGCCGAACAGGAAGGGGCACTTGTAATAGAAACCGAGCTAAAGGTAAATACAGACAGGGACATTGTCTATATTCCTTGGCTGATGATTTTCCCGGGTCTCGGCACGTTTGGTGAAAGAAAATACCAGGGTCTGCTCGCAGGTGTAGAATATCTCTGCGATGAGGCCAGCAGCAGTACCGCAGACATAGAGACGCCGGAACATATCCGCCTGGTTCCCGATCCGATTAAGATAACCTTTCCTCTTATGACTATTACGCATAGCGACTATTATATCGGTGTAATCTGGGAGCCGTCCGATATGGTTGCAGCTACTTTTGATTCGCCGGACGGGATTTACGATTCGGGTGCACACGTTATGGCACTGTCGGGGCCTGCCGTGGGCGAGCTTCGTTTTGAGAATGACTTTTGTGCCCATACGCCTTTCAGACTCGAAGCGAATAAAGCGCTGAAGGTCTCTATGCTGATAATCGGCGGCGAGGGAAAGACCGTTGTCCCTGCGATTAGGCGCTATGTGGAGTTGAAGGGAATGCCTGATGTGCCCGAATTCGAAGGGGGCTTCAGCGCTGCGGTCAATCTGCTCGCTCACGGCTGGCTGGATTCGCAGATAAATCACGATGGTCTTTTCAGGCATGCAGTTTGGGGTGACAATTTCCCGCCGGTTCCTGCGGCGGATGCCGCAATGTTTATCGACTGGCTCGCTAATCACAACGAGGATGGGGGACTTTGGGAAAGACTCGACTGGGCGAAATATCAGGCGCTGAGGAAAATACCATCAGGACAACCTTTCTCAAGTAGTGTCGGGCATGCGCACTTGCCGACGGCACCTTTTATTTTCGGGCGCACTTATGAATTCGTGCAGCAAAGACGTAGCGAAGCGTTAGGTCTGCTTCGTAATTTCGACGAAGATGGCATGAAACTCTACATACCCGGCGAAACAGATTATTCGAGGACTCATTTCGCAGAACATGCTAATGGTTTATCAGGCCGGGATATGGTCAGGATTCTTGAAGGTGCGACTTTGTCGGGGGATAAAGTGCTCATCGATAAAGCACTTGAGCTGCTCGACAAACAAACCGTTCTTTACGCCGGGACTGTGCCGCGCGGAGCGCAAACCTGGGAAGTGCCACTGCACACACCGGATATATTGGCCTCGGCACATATGGTCAAGGCTTACACCCTCGGCTACATTATTTCAGGCGAAGAGAAATATCTTGAGCAGGCGCGGTACTGGGCGTGGACGGGTGTTCCGTTTGTCTATATTTATCCGCCGACCTCGGGCAGGGTAGGGCCGTACTCAACAATCGCTGTATTAGGCGCAACCAACTGGCGGGCGCCGCTATGGTTAGGCCGGCCTGTGCAGTGGTGCGGGCTTGTCTATTGCTCGGCTTTGCAGATGCTTAGCGAATGCGATACGAAAGGCCCGTGGGGAAAAATCGCCAAAGGAATTACAACTGCCGGCCTGCAGATGTCCTGGCCGCTGACAGATGAGGAACGACAGGGGTTGCTGCCGGATTTCTTCGATTTGAAAGCACAAATAGGCGCAGGCCCTGCCATAAATCCGGGGACGGTGCAGGCGCATCTATCAGAACTTTACGGCAAAGGCAAGATATATGATATGAAGAAACTTCACGAGCGCGGCTGGTTCATTAATGCACCATGTACGATAAGCGGTGTTCGGGAAGACGAAGATTGCGTTACGTTAGTAGTAGATGGCTGGGGCGAGAAACAGTACTATGTGCTGGTTTCGGGGATTCAGCGGGAGCCGAGAGATGTCCGGGCGCGCAAAATTGTTCAGGAATCGACAGAGCCGTCTGCTTTTGAGTCTGCCGAAAAGGAATTTCACAGCGAATACGGAAATCTTGTAATCAAACTCCGAGGCAAATCGGAAATTAGAATTAAACGGTAATACCAATTGTAATTAAAAAATGTTGTGCTTTGCATAGCAGGCATCAAGCCATCCCAAGCTGCGCTTGAGGCTGCCACCCGTTGGAAATTAGAATCAAACAGTAGCCTACTGCGTAACGTAAGAAACAGTAACCGCCCCCTTGCGGTCGTGTCTCTGCTTCAGAGACGCTGTCCTGAGGCAGCACTTTACTCTTGGCGGTGTAGGGCGTAACGACAACCTCACGTTTTACCGCTTACCTTCTTGAAACAATCTTTGAGATAATCTCTTGATTTTGTTAGATTGGCCGACATCACATCGGGTTCCGGATGCCCGTGCATAAAAGGATTGACATATCCGCTGTATCGAATATCCGCCAGGGCTTGTATCCAGGGCGTCATATCCGTCGGGCCGACGCCCGGAAGCTGCTCCAGGCCAGGGTAGTGCTGCCAGGCGTAGAAGAATAAAAGCTGCTTACCACAGATGCGTATCGCCTCGGGGACAGAAGCCTTGAGCGTCTGGATATGATACGGTGCCAGTGCAATGCCTAACCTCGGTGATGTGTTGATTTCGACGAATGCCTTGAGCGAATCCAGCGAGCAAAGCAGTGCTCCTACGTGGTTTTCGATAGCGAGGTATGAGTTGTGCTGCTCGGCTAATTCGGCCAGGGGTTTTAGCTCTTCGATAAACTTGCGCATCCTGGCGTTCAGCTCCTCAGGCTTGCAGGGTGGAGCACTGCCTCGAACAGCCGTGCCGCCGCCGGCCTTGCCTAACAGCTCCGCGTAACGAGCGTAGCCTACCTTTGAATAGACCGAAAACGCGAACAGTTTAAGTTTATGTTCAGCTAACAGTTTTTTC
>JAUWBX010000069.1 GCA_030609625.1 Phycisphaerae bacterium | reverse complement strand
TTCTACTCTACTTGGTATAGAATCTATGAACGGTCTCTGACACGTATTTCTGACCCGGAAGAAGAACAGCAGACGGGAAGTTGGGTTTATTTGGTGAATCCGGGAAGTGCTGCGTTTCCAGGCAGAATGCGTAGTGCTTTTTGTACACCTTGCCGGCTTTGCCGGTCAAGGTGCCGTCCAGGAAGTTTCCGGTATAGAGCTGAACGCCGGGTTCGGTGGTATAGATTTCCATTACCCGCCCGCTGGTTGGCTCATAGGCCCTTGCAGCCAAAGCGAGTAAAGCGAGTGCGCCTCCACCGCTGTTGAGCACGTAATTGTGGTCATAGCCGTCCCCAACCTGCTTAATTCGAGAGCCAATGGACATCGGCAGGGTAAAATCCATCGGTGAATCTTTAACACTTCTGATTTCGCCGGTCGGTATCAGGCCTTCGTCAACCGGCGTGTACTTATCGGCGTTGAGCGTAAGCTCGTGGCCGAGGATGTCACCCGTGCCCTGGCCGGCAAGATTGAAATAGCTGTGATTCGTCAGATTTACCACGGTGGTTTTGTCCGTCTCGGCCTCATAGCTAATCTTCAATTCATTATCTTCTGTCAGAGTATAAGTAACGGTGCACGCCATATTGCCTGGGTATCCTTCTTCGCCGTCCTCACTGATATAGCTCATCTTCACTACTGCTTTATTGCTCTCGGCCTTTAGGTCATCGAGTTTCCATACCACTTTGTCAAATCCTTTGATACCGCCGTGCAGATGGTTTTGGCCATTGTTCGCGGCCAGCTTATACTCGATGCCGTCGAGCACAAATTTCGCGCCGCCGATACGGTTCGCGTATCGCCCCACCGTCGCTCCGAAAAAAGCACCCCGCTTAACGTAATCGTCCAAATTGTCGTAACCGAGCGTAATATCAGCAAGGTTACCGTCCCGGTCCGGGACCTCCAGCGAAACCAAAATAGCCCCGTAGTTGGTAATCTTAGCCCTAAGACCGTTGGTATTAGTCAAAGTGTACAGGTCAACTTCCCTGCCGTCGGGCGTTTGGCCGAAAGATTCTTTCTCAGCACTCATTAGTCTTGCCTCCTTAACTTCCGGTTCTTTTGGAGTCGGAGTTTTCTTTTTGCAGCCGGGCATGCAGACTACCGTTACCACCAGAACAAAATTAATCCAAAATCTCGTTTTCATTTTTCTACTCCCTGCCTAAAACTATATAAACGCGTATAGATTGCAAACCTAATCGAAATATACTGCCGGCCAAATAGAATGTCAAAGAATTTATTCCATCGCTTTACATAATTTATGTTACCAGATGTGCTGATTTCGGAGATACTTAGGACTGGTAAAGAAATTAGGCCTTGACCGCCGGCAGGCGAGTTTCGTTTTGGCTCCAGCGAGGACAAGGCTGGCAAGGAAGCAGGGGGGGCAAAGCCACGAGCAAGCGGTCAGAAGTCAGAGTCCGCCCTCTGTCTTCTGTCCTTTGGCAATATTCAGCAGCACGCCGACCGCGGCGGATGAGAGCAGCATGCTCGTTCCGCCGGCACTTACAAACGGCAGCGGCAGGCCTTTTGTCGGCAGAACAACCGTTACCACCCCGATATTAAGTGCCGCCTGGATTGCGATTGTCAGAACAATTCCGCCGGCCAGGAGTTGGCCGAAGCGGTCTCTGCAGCGCACGACCACCAAAATCCCCAGCCAGATGAACACGATAAACAATCCAATGACCGCTGCGTTTCCGATGAAGCCGAGCTCTTCGCCGATAATTGCAAAAATAAAATCGGTTGTATCTTCCGGCAGATGTCCGTATTTGCAGATTCCCCTCCCTAATCCTTTGCCCCACAGTCCGCCGGAACCAAGGGCAATCAGCGACTGGCTCGGCTGATAATTAATCGAATCCACCCATTTATCTGGCTTCAGAAAACCGGTAATCCGCTCCATTCGGCCGGGAGATTGTTTTATCGCTATGTAAAAGGCAACAGCAGCGAACGGCAACGGGGGCAGGATGTGCCGCAATCTTACGCCGGCGATGATTAACATCAGAAAGGCCAGGAGCGATATAAGCGCTGCCGTGCCGAAATCTTCGACGATTATAAGTAGAACTACCAGGCCGACGACCAAGCAGACAGGGATGAACCTTTTCCAGTATAGCTTGATTTCATCACCGAACTTATCGCATACGGCAGCTAAGAAGAAGACAATTACCCATTTCGCCAGCTCGGAGGGCTGAAAACTTATCGCTATGGAGCCAATAGGGATACTTAACCAGCGATAGTGCAGGTTTTTCTTCGGAATTAATTGCGGTAAAAATGGGTAAAATCGCTGTAACAAAACGACTGCGAGCAGCACGATACTGAGGACTAAAAGATAGCTGATTGGGGATTTTAACCAGCCGTCGGCCAGGCTGAGCCTGTGATAATTGCAGGAAGAAACGGCGTACATAATTAAACAGGCCAGGGGGAAAAACAAAATTTGGCGCAGGCCGGGGTAGTCGTAGAATCTATGTAAATCGAAATCCTGACTGATGTTGGCACTGGCCGAAAAGACAAAGACCGTACCGATGGCAATCAAAACAACGACAACCATTGCGATGCAGTCGGCGACCGGATTGTCACTTGATGCAGTAATCATTGAATTTCGTTGTGCTCAGAGAAAAAACGGTTTTGTCCCGGCAGCTCGAATCAGCCTGCTAAACTATATCTTCGGCTTTCTCTGCTCTGTAACAATAAAATTTATTTACAAGTCCTTATGAAAACAGAATGTAGAATATCGGAGTATCAGGATAACAATCCACAGGACCCCGCCGTAAGGCGTCCCCAAGCGGACAAGCGGACTTACGGTGGAAGCGAATCGGGAAGAGACAAATTTTTCCTGATAACCTGGTATCCTGATCCCGGCGCGCCGGGACTACCTGATTACCTGATACTCTGATAACCGCTCATCACCCAGACGTTGACGCATATTTGTTATTTACATTTTCGATTTATTATTTACAATAATCAATATCGCAGACCCGCCTGTGGCGGAGTCAATACCGAAGTCAAAGATTCGCCGTCTTTTGGCGGAATAAATTATCAAGAGGAGCGATTATGGGTGAACAAACGAGAAGAGAATTCCTTAAAATGGCGGGCTTTGCAGCGACTTCGGCGGGAGCGTCTTTTATGTTGCCGAGTTGCGCAAAAAAAGAAAAAGTAAGCTTAAACAAGCCAAATATTATTTTCATCCTTGCCGACGATTTGGGCTACGGGGACCTGGCCTGCTTTGGACAGGAGACAATCAAAACGCCGAACATAGATCGGATGGCGGCAGAGGGGATGCGCTTTACCGACCACTATGCCGGCAGCACGGTTTGTGCCCCGTCGCGGTGTGTATTGATGACCGGCTTGCATACAGGTCATTGTCTTGTCCGCGGCAATGCCCGCGTCCCGCTGCGGCCTTCGGACGTTACCCTTGCCGAACTGCTCAAGGAAGCCGGGTACACCACCGGTATCATCGGCAAGTGGGGTCTGGGCGAGCCTGACAGCACGGGTATCCCCAACAGGCAGGGCTTCGATTACTGGTTTGGATATCTCAACCAGAGACACGCCCATAACTACTATCCCAAGTACCTGTGGCGCAACGAACAGAAGGTTGAGCTTGCAAACGAGGTCAATCACATCATCGATGGACGTGAGCGAACGCCCGGCGGGGTCGCGACAAAACGCGTTGAGTATTCGCACGATTTGTTCACGAAGGAGGCCCTGAGTTTTGTCGAAAAGAACAAAGAAAAACCTTTCTTTTTGTATCTGGCTTATACGATTCCGCATGCGAACAACGAGGCCGGCAACGAAGGTATGGAAGTGCCTTCGCTTGAACCATACGCCGATAAGGATTGGCCCGAGCCACAAAAAGGGCACGCAGCGATGATAACACGAAGGGACCGTGACATCGGCAGACTGATGGCTAAGCTTAAGGCACTTGGGCTGGATGACAATACATTCGTGATGTTCTCCAGCGACAACGGCCCGCATAAAGAGGGCGGCGCAGACCCGGGTTTCTTCAACAGTTCCGGCCCTCTGCGCGACTACAAGCGTGCCTTATACGAAGGCGGTATTCGCGTTCCGATGATTGCACGTTGGCCGGGAAAGATAAGTGCAGGGTCGCTTAGTGACCATGTCTCAGCATTCTGGGATTTCCTGCCGACCTGTTGTGAGTTAGCGGGTATAGAGTCGCCGAAAGGTATTGACGGAATCTCTATGCTTCCAACGCTGTTGGGTCAAGGCCGGAGGCAGAAGAAGCATGAGTTTCTCTACTGGGAATTTCACGAGCAGGGCAAGAAGCAGGCGATACGGATGGGCGACTGGAAGGGCGTGCGGCTGAACGTAGCCAAGAACCCCAACGGACCGATAGAGCTTTACAACCTGAAAACCGATATCGCCGAGCAGCACAATATCGCCGAGCAGCATCCGGAAATTGTAGCAAAGATTGAGAGATATATGGAATCTGCGCGGACACCTTCGGAGCACTGGCCGCTGCCGGGTTAGTAGTGTCTCGTGTCAGTCTGGTAGGGTGGGGCTTGCCCCACCATTGCTCTGCTGGGTCAGGTGCTCGCAATGAAAACACAGAAGCAGGAAGGATGGAACAGGTCATTATGAAACGTCGTGATTTTCTAAAAGCGATTAGTATCGGTGCGGCCTCGCTGATGATGCCGGGATGCGCTGTAGGTGCTGCGCCGAAGAAAAAACCCAATTTTGTCTTTATTTTTATCGACGATTTGGGATGGAAGGATGTAGGTTTTACAGGCAGGATACCCGGTTCGGGCGGACCCAGTCGATACTACGAGACGCCGAACATTGACAAGCTCGCCGACCAGGGTGTCATCTTCACAAACGCTTACTCCAACGCCCCCAACTGCGCACCGACCCGTGCCTGTCTGATATCGGGCCAATACTCACCGCGACACGGGGTCTATACGGTAGGTACTTCCGAACGCGGCCGGGCCAATTTGCGAAAGCTCATTCCAACACCGAACACAACCAATCTCGATTCCAAAATCGTTACTGTCTCTGAAGCACTGAAATCGGGCGGATACACCTCGGCGTGCATAGGCAAATGGCATTTAGGCAATGAGGAACCTTACCGTCCCCAGGACCAGGGCTTCGACGTTGAGTTCCAGAGGAAGCACGGGGGGCATTTCAGTAAAGAGGGCGAGTATCTGACGGACCGCCTGACTGATGAGGCTGTCAAGTTCATCGAGACCAACAGGGACAGGCCTTTTTTCCTGTACTTGTCTCACCATGCGGTACACACTCCAATCCAGGCCAAGAAGGAATTAATCGAAAAGTACAAAAAGAAAAAACCGGATAACGAGCACAACAACCCGACCTATGCCGCAATGATTGAGAGTGTTGACCAGAGCGTGGCTACGGTGATGGACAAGCTCGATGAGTTGGGACTAACAGACAACACGGCGGTATTTTTCTTCTCCGATAACGGGGGACATGCTAATGCAACTTCAATGGTCCCATTGCGAGGCTCGAAGGGGATGCTTTATGAGGGCGGCATACGAGTGCCGATGGCTGTGCGCTGGCCCGGAAAAGCAAAGGCAGACAGCCTCTGCGATGTGCCGGTAATCGGCATCGATTTCTATCCGACGATGTTAGAGATGGCGGGTGTGCCGAAGCCACGGAGACATATTCTCGACGGCCAAAGCATCGTTGGTCTGCTGACTGCAAAAAAATCAAAATTCAAAAAGCGGCCTATCTTCTGGCATTTCCCTGCATATCTTGAGTCTTATAACGAAAAGCAATGGCCGTGGCGCACGACGCCGGCTGGCGCAATACGTCAGGGTGACTGGAAACTGATAGAGTTCTTCGAGGACGGAAAAATCGAATTGTACAATATCAAGGACGACATCGGCGAAAAGAACGACCTTGCCGGGACGATGCCGGACAAGGTCAAGGAGCTGGCACGGAAACTCGTCGAATGGCGTAAGAGCGTGGGTGCTCCAATTCCCACCGAAAGGAATCCTCGGTACGACCCCAAGGCCAGAGCGGCGGGCTGGAAAAAAGCAAGGCAAAGAAAAAAGAAAAAGGGATAACAGAATATATCGTACCTGTCCTCGTGAAACCTGTCCTCGACTCCGATCGGGGGACGGGGATTCGTATTTAGAGTTTTCTATAGCTGCGTAAGATGGTTTTTAGTCTATGCGGTCCTTTCCCCTTTAATTCTCCTCACTTGGTTATTTTGCCCGAGAAAGTAACGATGCTCTGGGGCATCATCTGGAAAACAACCTTGTTGTTACTGACCGCAACTTCGCCAATGTTCTTCAGGTTCTCGAACTCCGAAGTACGATAAGCCTTCAGCGAGGTGAGCCCCTTGAGATTCTTGAAGATCAGATTCAGGGCTTGCTCCTGCTCGGCCGGATTGATGGCCACGATGGCCAGCTCACCGTTCTTCTCATACAGGAAAGCGCCCACCTGGACGGTGCCAAAACCGGGTTGGGCCTCGATACGCCGGGCGCCGGGCCGGATGAACTTGCTGTAGTGCATGGCCGTGTAGGTTTTCGGCGTGTACGTGCTCATCACCATAATGCCGTGGGTGCTCTTTCTTCTTTCTGTAATCTGCCAGGGAACGAGGGCCGAGCAGTTGCCGGCCACCAGCGCATTATGAAGGGCGTTACCGATGCCCTCTCGAATGGGGCTGGGCCAGTCGTGTCCGCCGGTGCCGCCCTCGGTGATCCAGAAGGGCTTGCCGGTGCCCTTTATCAAATCCCTGAACCTGCCGGACGAAGTGGCCGACATTTCCGCTCTGACGCCGTCCTCATAGCCGTGGGTGGCAAAGACGTCGAGAGCTTCCAATGCCTTGGGATTGTCCATTATGGCTTTGACGTAGGAACCCGTACCGCCTTCATACATGTGGCTGGTCATCGTTTCGGGCCCGAAAATTTTCACATCACCATAGCCCTCGGCCTTCAGCGTCTCGCCGAGCATGATTATAATGGTAACATAGTCCCTGCTGTCCCATACGCAGCTCTCGAAAGACTGAGTAAACTGCACCTCATTGCCGATGCTCACGGCATAAAAAGGCACGCCCTGTTTCTCGTGCATCTTCACGTATTCCACCATCCACTTGCAGAAGTGCTTGAAATACTTCGGGTCAACCCGGTTATTAAAGCCTCTATAATCCCCGGCCCGAATAGCGTTGGACCCTTTATCCGTAATGGATTTGTTCATCTTCATCCAGGACGGCGGGCTCCAGACCGTTCCGATTATCTTGGTCTCCGGATTTATCCTGAGGATGCCCCGGCCAAAATCTACGAATATCCTGGCCCGGCCGTTGTTAGCCTCCATATTAAAATCCTCGTAGCGGATTTGCCGCCAGTCTTCCGTCGGCTTCTCGAACGTCGGGCCCCACATATTCACGCGGAGTATGTTGCATCCAACCCCCTCTACGTAGATTCTCTGGAACTCCTCCGTGCGATAGAGCTTCCGGAACCTCTCCATCCACGCAATAAGACATGTCCCGAAACCTTCTATCCTCTGGTACCGCTGGGCACCATCCACCGTAACATCCACAGCCCAGACCAAAGCGGCTGGAACGAGATTGCCCAAAATAAATAGAAGTGCTATCACCCAAATGAATCTGCTGCGCACATTTATCTCCTTTCCAAGCCTGACCATTCTCTTAAAACCGAATTTGATTCCCGTTCAATCGTTGAAGACCTCTAAAAATTCTAATAGATTATTAAAGAAGTGCAAAGCAAAATCTCCCCCCCAAACACGCTCCTCACATCGGGGCCAATCCACTAATAAACTGACAATGTTATTCTGAACGAAAGAAGCTTGCCCTGAATTAGCCGAAGC
>JAUWBX010000291.1 GCA_030609625.1 Phycisphaerae bacterium | reverse complement strand
TGGCTGACAAACACCTTTCCCGGGGCTTCGCATAATTCGTTACCTCCTTATACGCCCGGTTCCGTTACGGCCTGATGGTTAATCTTTAACCGTGCTGGATTGTCCAGCTTGACTATATTAGCTTTACTTGGCACACTCATTCATTACCCTCGGAGCCCTTCGCTACGCTCAAGGATACACTCCGCGAAGGAACTCTATGAAACGAGCGAAAAACCAAGATTCTTCACTGCGCTGCGCTCCGTTCAGAATGACAAAATGAGCTTTTCATACACATTCCCAGAAAATATCGAGGTAGATAAAGCTTAGATACCTAAAAATATTCTATCATTTCTGTGCTTATAATGCAAGAGGAAATCGCATTTAAGATTACAGTAAGATATGCCCAAAGCGCAAGTGTACAGAAAAAACTTGATATGTGAGAGATTGTTGGTAAACTTCCGGCGACAGTAATCGTATTGCGTATATCGTATTGCGTATTGCGTATAATGCTGTGTAAAATCACCGATAACAATAGCCAAACAAAAGATTATTAAAAGAGGTATCGACAATGGCTGATTATTCAGTGAGTCCGGCGGGTGAAAAATTTGCTATCCCTGGGGAAGACCAGTATGCCGCCGAGTTCAAACGCGTTGAGTCGCTGGCAGAATCGGCGCGCGACGATGGCAAAGAAATCGTTGTGGTAATGGGCGTCGGCTTTGTAGGTGCGGTTATGGCGGCCATTATTGCCGATAGCGTTGATAAGAAAAGCGGCAAGGCAGGCAAGCTCGTCATCGGCTGTCAACGTCCCAGCGTCCGCAGCTACTGGAAGATTCCGCTGCTTAATCGAGGCATATCACCAGTTAAGGCTGAAGACCCTGAGGTCGAGCCGATGATTGCCCGCTGCGTGCTCGATAAAAAAACCCTCGTCGCCACCTACAACAGTGACTGCCTCAAGTTAGCTGACTGTGTGGTTGTGGACGTCCAGTGCGATTATACGAAAAACGACCTCGGCAATATGCGAACCGGCAAGGTGGAAATGAGCGCGCTGGAAGCGACAATAAAAACCATCGGCGAGAAAGTGCCGCCGAATTGTCTGACCCTGATTGAAACGACGGTGGCGCCTGGTACAACGGAGTTCGTTGCCTGGCCGATTATGAAAAAGACCTTTGCCGAGCGTGGTATAGAAACAGAGCCGCTGCTGGCGCACAGTTTCGAGCGCGTTATGCCGGGCAGACATTATGTATCGTCAATACGGGATTTCTGGCGGGTCTGCTCCGGCTGTAATGAGCAGGCAAAAAAACGAGTCGAGAAGTTCCTCAGAGAAGTGCTGAACACCGAAGAATTTCCGCTGACCGTTATGGACCGCCCCATCGAGTCGGAGACTACGAAAATCGTCGAGAATTCTTTCCGTGCGACTATATTAGCGTTTCTTGACGAGTGGAGTTTGTTCGCAGAGCGCAACGGCGTGGACCTTATTAAGGTCATCAAGGCCATCAAGGTCCGGCCTACGCACAACAATATCATATTTCCCGGTCCGGGCATCGGCGGATACTGCCTTCCAAAGGACGGCGGGCTCGGATACTGGGCATATAAGCATATCCTCGGATTCAATGATGATATATTCAGAATAACAACAGCAGCAATCGATATCAACGACACTCGCGGCCTGCATGTAGCGACGCTGACAAGGGACGCCCTTCGGAATATGGGTCGGCAAGCAGCCGGTACGACCGTACTTCTTTGCGGAGCAAGTTATCGTCAGGATGTCGGTGACACCCGGTACAGCGGTTCAGAGATAGTCGTTCGAAAGCTGACTGAGATGGGTGCGGAGATGCGGGTGCACGACCCGTATCTCGAACACTGGTACGAGCTGGAGAAACAGGATGTCTATCCGGTGCCGGGGCAATCTTTGGCAAGGTTTTTCCGCAATCAGGACGATATGGTTAATATCCGAATCCAGAGCGATCTTGCCGATGCTCTCAAAGGCGCTCAGGCAATCATATTAGCTGTGCCGCATACACCTTATAAGGAACTTGACCCTGACAAAATAGTTGAGTGGGCCGGCAGGCCGCTGGCAGTGATTGATTGCTTCGGTATATTAGACGATGAGAAAATCCGCCGGTATTTCAAACTCGGCTGTGAAGTGAAAGCTTTAGGCCGAGGACATATCCAGCGAATAAAGGAAAAAGTGAGAAAGGCGTAAATGAGTAAATGAGTTAATGAGTTAATGAGTTAATGAGTAACGCATTAATGAGATACGGAGTAAGATGGATATTAAGAGCAAACGAATAGCTGTTTTAGCACCGGTGGCATGGCGGACACCTCCACGGGCCTATGGCGCCTGGGAGACCGTCGCCAGCAATATCACAGAGGGGCTGGTGGCTCGCGGGTGGAAAAATGTAACACTTTTTGCCACGAAAGAATCTGTAACAGGTGCGAAACTTGAAGGGTGGATTGAAAGAGGTTATGAAGAAGATAAGACGCAAATTCCGCTGGTCTCCACGTGTCTGCACATTTCCAAGGTGATGGAGCGGGCGGATGAGTTTGACCTGATTCATAACAATTTCGATTATATTCCCTTGACCTACCTTCCGTTTATAAAGGCGCCAATGCTGACGACCATACACGGTTTTTCCGACCCGGATATACTGCGGATTTATCACGAGCATAAAGACGCCTACTATGTTTCCATCAGTGATTCCGACAGAGACCCCGGATTGCCTTATCTTGCAACCGTCTATAATGGGATTGACCTTTCCAACCTTACCTTTAGAGAAACGCCGGGAGACAAGCTCGTGCATTATGGACGAATACACAACGATAAGGGGACACATCTGGCAATTGAGGTGGCGAAAAAATGCGGTATGGATTTGATAATAGCAGGCATAATTCAGGAACAGGGGTACTTCGATAATCTCATCAAGCCGCACATTAATAATTCTTCAATTCAATACATTGGCCCTGTTAATCCTGTGCAGCGTGATGCGCTTCTTAAAGAATCGTACGCGGTTATTCATCTTAATCTTATTCCCGAACGGTTCGGCCTGGTGATGGCCGAATCCAATGCGGCAGGCGTGCCGGTGATTGCGATGGATTTAGGCTCCTGCCGTGAGGTCATCGCAGATAAGCAGACCGGCTTTCTTGTTAATGGTGTCGATGAAGCGGTGGAAGCCGTCGGCAAAATCGGGCAGATAGACCGCAAAAAGTGCCGGCAGCGGGTGGAAAAAAATTTCAGTATCGATAAGATGGTGGAGGGCTACGAAAAGGTTTATGAGGAAATCTTTCGGCGAGAAGGAAAATATTGAAATAGTTGTCCGCAGGCCGTACAATGAAAAAAGTATAATAACACTAAGGCAAAGTCAGGTAAACAGAAAGACTCTGCCATACCTGAAATATAAAAGAAAAGAAATGGAGATGATTATGAGGTCAATTGATGAAATAAAATCTGCTATTACTCATCTTCCAGAGAAGGAATTTAATTCATTCGTTGATTGGTTTGAGAAATTTGAGGAAGAACGGTGGGATAAAGAGCTTGAGAAAGATATTGCTGAGAGGAAGTTAGATAATTTGGCAGATGAAGCTTTGAAAGAGTTTGACGCAGGGAAGTGCAGTGAATTATGAAGCATTTTGCAACCTCAAGATTCTGGGATTGCTATAACAAACTCTCACCTGTAACCAAGAGTCTGGCTGATAAAAATTTCGAACTTCTTAAACAAAACCCTCACCATCCTTCTCTAAAACTAAAGAAGATTGGAAAATATTGGTCTGTACGAACAGGGCTGCATTATCGTGCTTTGGGGATTGATACTCCAGATGAAACCGGAATCATGTGGTTCTGGATTGGCTCCCATTCAGAATATAACCGACTCATTGCGAGAAATTAACAGCACAACTTCCACTTAATATATAATGAGAGAGAAGCTGATAACTCGTTACGAAAATAATCCAATCCTGACGAAGGACGATATTCCTTATCCGGTCCAGACGGTCCATAACGCCGGGGTCACGAAATTTGACAGCAGATACATAATGCTGTTTCGCTCGCACCTCGATACGGGCAGGTCCATAATCGGCTTAGCGGAAAGCGAAGATGGCTTCAATTTCAAAGCCGGCCCAGAGCCTTTTATGGTGCCGAGTAAAGAGCCGGTATTTTGTGAGTACGAGGAATACGGCCTTGAAGACCCGCGCATTACACACATAGAAGGCGTCTATTATATAACATACAGCGCATATTCGGCGCACGGAGTTCGCACCGGCTTAGCTAAAACAACGGATTTTCAATCGGTCGAAAGAATGGCCTTTATCACGCAGGCCGATTATCGAAATACCGTACTTTTCCCGGAAAAAATCAACGGCAGATATGCCAGGCTGGACAGGCCCCATTCGGACATCAGTCCCTGGTCAATCTGGATTAGTTTTTCGCCGGACTTACGAT
>JAUWBX010000143.1 GCA_030609625.1 Phycisphaerae bacterium | reverse complement strand
ATCAAGGAGCTTACAAATATTGTCGGTAAGATTGAGCAGGGCCAAATACCTTTACAGGACAGCCTGCAGCAGTACGAAAGAGGAATGGCTTTGATTCAGCACTGCAGAACAATACTTCAAAAAGCTGAGAAACGAATTGAGAAGATAACCGAGTCGGAAGACAAATGACAGAAAACAGAGCCCTGAGCGTGAGCGAGGGGTAAAAGAAAAAACGAAGGATGATAGCGCAAGGTAAGCAATACGACATACGCAATACGAGAAGCGAGCGTGGCGGAATTGGCAGACGCGCCAGGTTTAGGTCCTGGTGTCCGTTATGGACGTGGAGGTTCGAGTCCTCTCGCTCGCAGTTTTTGGTAGTGTAGATTTGGAGAAAGAGTCCAATGAGGCATAACAGAATTGGGGCGGTTGTTTGCGTATCGTTTATTCTGTTGCTTAGTTCGTGCAGCTCACCCGTCCGAGAAGTAAGAGAAGTAAGTTCCGAACCGATTACAGCAATATTGGGGGCGTTTGGAGGAGAAATCACACTGCTCGAGGACGAGCTGACAGATACGCAGGAGCATAGAATCGAAGGAATCAGATTCGTCAGTGGGAAACTGAGCGGCAAAAGAGTTGTCATCGCCTTCACGGGCATAGGCAAAGTCAACGCCGCTATGACAACTACGCTGCTGATAGAGCACTTCCAGCCGAACAAAGTAATCTTTACGGGTATTGCAGGAGCTGTGAACCAGCAGTTGCAGCCGGGTGACATCGTGATAGCCGAGAAAACGGCGCACCATGATATGGGAACAATCTGGCCGGAGGGTCTATACCATAAAGGCGTGAAGAACCGTCTGGACGGCTGGGAGAACCCGGTTTTCTTCCCTGCGGATGAGCGGCTTTTGGAATTAGCCGAGCGCGCAGCCAAACAAGTCGAGCTTGGAACAATACGGATGAGTACAACAGAGCGAGCACCCAAGATTGTAAAGGGCGTCGTTGTTACAGGTGATGCCTTTATCGCCTCGACTGACAAGTGCATTGAACTGCGCAAAAAGCTCGGCGCTGACGCAGTAGAGATGGAAGGCGCAGCGGTAGCTCAAATCTGCTATCAGCGCGGGATTGGGTATCTTGTAATACGCAGTATCAGCGATAATGCCGATGAGGGTGCGGTACTGGACAAGCAAACGTTTTACATAATGGCTGCCAAAAACTCCTCCAGCCTGGTCGCTGAAATGGTCGGGCTTTTAGCGGCGGAACTTCCTGCGAAATGATATTTTTTATTTTGTCATTCCTGCGCAGGCAGGAATCCATAAGTAAGATATGAAACAATACTATGTTTATATATTAGCAAGCAAGAAAAACGGGACCCTCTATATTGGTGTAACAAATAATTTGATTAAAAGAGTATATGAACACAAGAATAATTTCGTTGAAGGCTTCGCGCAAAAATACGATGTGAATAAACTTATGTACTATGAATGTTAGGATAAGATCTATGATGCCATCGCCAGAGAAAAACGAATGAAAAAATGGAAGAGACAATGGAAAATTAAGTTAATCGAAAAGGACAATCCCCAATGGAAAAACTTATATAAGACTATGGTAGATTAACTGGATTCCCGCCTTCGCGGGAATGACATAAAGAAATCGAAAAGACACAAGAAACAGTTGTATTTGAGACGGCAGCAGGTTCCGCAATAAGATAAAGCCAAGAAAAGTTAAGAGATTCGAAATGATAGGCAAATATTTTAAACTGCGAGAGAAACAAACCAGTATCAAAATCGAGTGCGTGGCGGGTCTGACAACCCCGATTTATCGGGGGCGTATCCCGATGTAAATCGGGATTTTAGGCGATAACACGGGAATGGACAGAGAAGCGCTGATAGCGGTTACCTGCATCGTTCCCGATTTATCGGGATTGCGACCATTATGGTAGGGATATTTGCGAATCCCGATAAATCGGGATAGCTATGGCGCCGGGGATGGGACTTAACGCCTTTTTTGCATCCCGATTTTATCGGGACTGACCGACAAAGTCTCGTGGGAGACGGCTTTAGGGGTTGTATTTCTTTCGGGCCTGTTTTTTCTGATATTGACTTTATTAGGATTAAGAAAAAAGCTCGTCGCAGCGATACCGCCTTCGTTAGTCTCGGCGATAGCGGTGGGGATAGGTTTGTTTATTACGTTCATAGGCCTGAAAAACCTCGGCGTGATTGTCCAGGGCAGTGAGGCAACGCTGGTTAAAGCCGGGCCGTTGAAAGCGACGGTGCTGATAGGTCTGTGCGGACTGATTGTAATGCTCTTTCTTGAAATGATAAAGATAAGCGGCGCCTTGTTAATCGGCATTATTTTTTCGACCGTTCTGGCTGCAATTTTCGGATACATACCAAAGCCGACGCAGTTGATTACCTCAAATCTCAATATAGGTGCTTTGGCATTTCACCTTGACATTTTGGGAGCGCTTAAGTGGAGTCTTTTCGGCAGTATATCTACTTTAATGTTTATCGATATGTTCGACAGTGTCGGGACCCTGGTAGCGTGCTGTCACCAGGCAAATATGGTTGATGAGAAGAACAGGATAAAGGGCTTAGGTAAGCTGTTGGGGCTTGACGCAGTTGCGACTATGATAGGTGCCCTGTTAGGGACATCAACCACGACTGCGTATATCGAATCCGCGGCGGGAATCGAACAGGGCGGACGGTCGGGGCTGACCTCGGTTGTTACAGGTATTTTGTTCCTGCTGGCGCTGGTGTTCGTACCGGTTGTGCAAATAGTCCCGAGATATGCTGCGGCGCCGGCCCTTATTATGGTCGGGCTGTTTATGATGAAGGAAGTTAAGAAAATAGATTTTACGAATTTAGAAGAAGCGTTTCCCGCATTTATAATAATGGTAATGATAGCTTTAAGCTATAGTATTAGTACGGGATTGGCGTTTGGATTTATATCGTTTGTTATGATGAAACTAATATCGGGTAAGGCAAGAGACGTTAAGCCGGCAATGTGGATTATTGCGATTTTGTCTCTGATGTTTTTGACACTGGACAGACTACCCGGTACGATTGAATATCTAAGGTCGCTTATGTGAAGTTGTGATAAGGAGAAATGCTATGCTGAACAAGAAAATCAGGCTCATAAGTAAGCTTAGCCGGGTTCTGTTGGTTCTCGCCGTTACATCTATCCTCGGATGCATAGAAGAAAAGGATGAATTTACCATAAATCCCAATGGTTCTGGAAAAGTTAATATCCAGGCCATTTTCGAGCCTTTTACCTTCTCTTTGGACGGCCCTGGAGCAAATGACCCCGAAGTGGTTGCAAAAAGTAATGTCAAAAGCATCCTGGAAAAATCCAAAGGTGTCGAAGCCTGGAGGAATATTTCTTACAAAATGACCGAAGATGACAGGATATCTTTTAAGGCCACCGCTTATTTCAGTGACATCTCAAAACTTGATATTCACAATTTGAGGACTTTACCTTTCGTCTTTTCGAGGAATGAAAAGGGGGATATAAGCCTTGAATTGAAAGTCGCCGGTAAGGAGCCGGACGAATCAGGGCAGACCATAGCAGTTGAGAAACTTTCCGAAGAAGAAATCGGGCTTAAAATTGAGACTGCCAGGAAAAATTATCAGAAGTCTAAAACCATGCTGACCGCCTTCTTGTCTGAAATGAGGATTTCGGCTGTTTTTTACCTGCCTGGTAGGGTCAGTTCCGTAACCAATTTCAAAGAAAATCCAGACGGCACTCTTTCGATTACCCTGGAAGGGACGAAAATGGTTGACGCTATCAATACCTTGTCCGAAAATGAAAATTGGTGGCGACGGCAGGTCATCTCCGGTCGTGATTTTATCCAAGACGGTCCTGAGTTTGACCCTGCCATGAACGAAATTCTTTTCGGTCAAAAGGCCCCTGTCCGCGCCACCATTACCGGCGATCTCAAAGCCTTGTTTAAGTACCAGGCCGAAGTCACTGATGCCAAAAATACCAGCAAAGAAATTATGCGGGAACTGGGTATATTTGAAGGTATTACAATTGAGCCGGCAAAGGGGGAAGCTCTTAAGAATATTAAGGTTGGAGGCGTGCGAATCGTAAACTTCTCCGAACAGGTGCGAGGTATTCGCCCCTTCAATGACTATAAGGGGTATGTCCTGGCGATAATAGCGGATTTTCCAGGTTCTGTTCTAAGTGTTACCGGCACACTCGAAAAAGCCCTCACTGACAATGAGGAAAACCTTCTGCCTGAACGAGAATTTGACCGCGAAATAAAACAGGTCAAGCTGTCAGATGACAAGATGACTGTAGTGTTTGAAGTAAAATTGCCTTTGCCGAGCGAAGATGTCAAATATTTAAAAGAGATATCCGGCACGCTGGAATATTCTGCAGCCTCGGTTGCAAAAAAAGTTGACCTGGGTTTCACTGAGCTCAAAGCCGGTGCTATAGGTAAAGAACTCGGTTCTATTATCAAATCCGTTGGGGAACGCTTCGGACAAAAAGACAAGGAATATATATCGTTTAATGTTGGGCTCGACCATAGTCTGGTTAAGTCAGTTACTTTTTATGACAGTGATGGGAAAAAACTCGATGTTTTTCGCAATAGTGCTTCGCGGCTACGTGATAAAGTGAGTTATTTTTATTCCATTAAGGGGAAGTTTCCGCCGACAAGCCGAATAGTTGTTGAAGTTTATGAAGATTACAAAAAGTTCAAAGTGCCTTTTAAAGTCACCAATATCTCCCTGCTTGGTCGGCCTGTTAAAACATTAGATGAGTCGCATTAGTTAGGCAGCAGTGCAATTTATTTATAGGAAACTTTTCTCGACCACGTATTTATCAGGGAAGACGTTACGACCGGCTTTAACACATTGCTGCCGAATGTGATTGAGCATTTAAGGCGTCTTGTGTGATTTAAAATAGGAGAAAATGTTATGCTAAAAAACGTTGTTGCTTTAGTAGCGGTAGCGGCGTTGTTGTTTTGTTCCTGCAATGACAGCGAACAAGCTGATTTGTGAGCAGAAGGAGGCAAAAAGATGGAGATTAAGATTACGAGTTCGGCCTTTGAGGAAGGCGGTTTGATTCCGGCCAAATATACCTGCGATGGTGCGGATGTCTCGCCGCCGTTGCAGTGGGATGAAGTCCCTCAAGGCACCAGGAGTATCGCCCTTATATGCGATGACCCGGATGCACCGATGGGTACGTGGGTGCACTGGGTTCTGTTTAATCTGCCGAGCGATGCCAAAGAGCTGGCGGAGAACATCCCTGCTGATAAGCTTTTGCCTAACGGAGCCAAGCAGGGTGTTAGTGACTTTGGCAGGGTCGGCTATGGCGGTCCCTGTCCACCCGGCGGCACACACAGGTACTTCTTTAAGATTTATGCGCTCGACGCAGAAATTGGCTTGGAAGCCGACGCCGATAAACGCCGGCTGCTCAAGGCCATGGAAAGCCATGTCCTTGCCCAGGGACAGTTGGTCGGCAAATACAAAAGATAAATACGAAACAAATTCAAGTGAACTAAAGTGACAGCAAAGCTGTCATTTAAGCGGTCACGGGGTACTAAAGAAAATTGTCGGTTTAGGAAAACCTTCTCTAAAAGGGAAGGAGAGGATTCGTCATGTGCAAAGGAAACGGCTTTACCCCGTTAGAAATAAAAAACCCCAGTCGGGGAATTGGAAGATTGCCCGAAAGACACGGGGAAACAGACGTCCGGAAACGACACCGGAGTTTTCTAATGGGCTTTACCTTAATAGAGCTTTTGGTCGTGATTGCCATTATCGCATTATTGATGGCGATATTGATGCCTGCGTTGCAGCGGGTAAAGAAACAGGCACGGGCGGCTGCTTGTCAATCAAACCTGCACCAATGGAGCCTTTTCTTTTTGATGTACACTGATGAGAACAACGGCTCTCTTCCTCAAGGTGTTGGCGGTGTAAAAACCGGCGGTAATAATCGGTGGGTAAAAGCACTTCGGCCGTACCACAAGGATAACAGTGAGTTTTTATGCTGTCCAATGGCCACAAAACCTGTGACGGATATAAATGGTCAGCCTACGGGTCATAAGGGCAAGTATGCAGCCTGGGGTATTTTTTCATCGGATTCAGGCGGAAGCTGGGCAGGGTGGCCTTCAAGGCTGGAAGGAGGTCTCTATGGCAGCTATGGGTCAAATGGCTGGGCTGTAAATCCAGAACCGGGTTCATCCCGTGGTGATGATACTACGC
>JAUWBX010000452.1 GCA_030609625.1 Phycisphaerae bacterium | reverse complement strand
ACTTCGGTTCGAAACTGAATATGATTTGTTGTTAAAGAAAAGCTGAGGTTGGTTACTCGATAAAAACGGCTGAGTACCAGTTTTGTTCTTCATCTTCGCTTCGGAGGGTTTTCAACGGCAGGTCGAACCGATGAACCGTCTTGAAAACATCAATCCCTACGCTCTGCATAGCGGGTCGGGCCTTCTTCGGGTTGGCGCATTCGGCGCCGCGATGGCCTGCGCACTCGCTGCAAAGCGCGCAGTCGCTCAACGAAAAAGCAAAATAACAGCCCTTTAAGAAGGCCTCTGTTTCAATGGCAAAGGATACTTCCTGCGAAACCTTTTTACTTGTAGAATGAATAATAACTCCCCAGAAATATCTCTGAAATACTTTTTGATACTCCCATGGTTTTAAGGAGCCGGGCCTTGAGGGGCATGTGTTTCCCCTGCCCCAGTCACTACAGCCGAACATGCACTTTAATATGGTACGCGGGTCGAAAACAATATCGTCTATCTTAAAAACCACGGCGTGGTCGGAACCGAGCCTTATGGCCAGGTCGATGAAATGTTTTTTGTCTGTTTGTGTATCTTTTTTCATACTGTTGTAGTTTATATTATATCACAGGGAAATGATGCCAACAACAAGATATACCCGGCCCAAAGCTATCCACATATTGTAATACCAATTCTATTTATTGATTGCCGATTGCCTATTCTTGTCATTCCTGCGCAAGATTGTCACCCCTGCGAAAGCAGGGGCAGGAATCCAGGGCCTTTCAATTAGTATTATGTTCAATTCTTTCGGTAATTTTTAACTGTAATTGGTATAATTGTGTACTTTCTGTCAGGAATGACACATGGCGAAAAAAAGTTCAGCCAGGCAGGCGAATGGCCGAAATATAAGCTGGAAGTTACAAGGTTTGGGTGTAGAATAAACTGCACGTCCTATAAATAGGTTTGGTTAGGAGAAATGAGATGAAACGATATGTTTTGACTATTATGCTGGCAGCTATATTTGTGCCCGCGTTCGCAGCCGCTCAGGAGGAAGGGCCGGAGGACATCGAATTCCGGATAGAAATGCACGAAAGGGAAATGGAGCTGCAAAATCGAGAAGCCCAAATGGATTTTGAGCGGAGAATGCAGGAGCTTGAGCTGGAGAAACACAAGATTGAGCTGGAGCACATGCGAAGACCGAAAGAGCATCCAGGTTATATGAAAGACAACGACGATGATGACTTGCATCCATTACTGCTGCTGGTCTTGGTTGTTCATATCCTTTGCGCGGTTTGGGTGTACCAGGATATACGCCGGCGTGCCGGCGGGTCCGGTATATGGATAGTGATTGCACTTTTGACCGGGCTGCTCGGAACATTAGTGTACGCTGTCGTTCGGCTCGGCGAAAACCAGAAAAGCCAGGCGTGAGCAACAATAACTGATTATGTTCTTAAAGTATTTGAAGGATTGCCGGGAATTCGTAGCTGGTGACGATTCAATTCTGCGCGAGCTTTTGCACCCCGAAAAAACTTCTCTGCAAATTCGTTATAGCTTAGCTCACGCAGAGGTCAGGGTCGGCCAGATGACTAAACCACATAAACTCCAGGCCGCCGAAGTATATTACATAATAGCCGGACAAGGCCTGATGCATATAGATGAGGAATCACTCAAAGTTGGTCCTGATTGTGCTGTTTACATCCCGCCGCAAGCGATGCAATATATTGAAAATACAGGAAATTCTGTTCTGAAATTCTTGTGCATTGTGGACCCTGCATGGCGAAAAGAGGATGAGGAGGTTTTTGACAGTTGACATTTCAAACATCTGCCCCAGCACCAATCAAGCCTGAGCTTGGGTTCACGGAGTGTGGCTAATTTTTCCGGCAACACGGGGTTGCTTGCCCCGCACTTATTGAGTGCTAACTCACGTCTAATTAGTGCGGGATTTGAAATTTATTGTTGTGGATTTTAAAGAAGTACCTGAGGACTTTCATTTTTTGAAAGTTTCTTCTTTACATTTGACGGCAAGAGCAATTTTGATTATTTTATGGGCGACAACCAGCATGTGGCCGTCAAAATTATTAATGACCGCTGCATTAAGAGTTTAAAGGTTATTGGAATAAACCAATGTTGACAATACAGTTGCCGCATAGAATAGGTAGTAATCAGCAAGGCTTTGCATCACTGGCAAACGTTTATCAACAGGTAAAGCCGTGCCAATTTGAAAAGATTCAGCTTGATTTTCAAAATACTACTTGGTTTGACGCCAATATGCTTGCCATGCTTGGAGCTATTATGGAGTCTGCATGGACAAATGACTTTGACATTGTTAACCTTGGGCTGAAACAGGAAAAAATATTTAAGAAAACTCGCTATAGTTATTTTGGTGGTGAATCCTTGCCGGATAGTTATCAAACAACGGTTGAATATCGTAAATCCAAAGTAGGTGAAATAGGTTCATTTGAGAAATATCTTGAGAAGAAGCTGCTAGCTCATCCAGAAATACCGAGCATATCTTCTCTTTTAAGAAAAAAAATCAAAGAAAGCATCCTGGAGATATTTAATAACGCGAAAATGCATGGTAATTGTGAGTTTGTTTTTTCGTGCGGACAATATTATCCACGAAAGGGACGATTGGATTTTACTATCGTTGATATTGGCAATACGATTCGTAAAAATGTCCGAGATTATTCAGGACGGGATGTTTCAGGTAAAAAAGCTATTGAGTGGGCCGTTAGCAAATGCACCACAACAAGAAAAGGTAATATACCGGGCGGGCTTGGCTTTACCTTTAAAGCCAGGACAATCAACCAGGACAATGGGACAGTCCAGCTCTTTTTCCATCTTCTTACAAACGGCTTCCATGTCATCACCGATGATTGCCGAGCTGCAGGTATTATAA
>JAUWBX010000528.1 GCA_030609625.1 Phycisphaerae bacterium | reverse complement strand
GCTTCGGTTTTTTGAATGGCCTCGTCTATGGTATCGAGGATTTCAGCGATGCGGCGTTGTTCCTCCTTTGAAGGCCTCGGAACTATGATAGCCTCAAAATTACGCTGGTTTATCTCTGGAAAAGTGCTGCCGGAAGCTAATCTTGAAAGTTCTGGGGCAATAATACTAAACAGATGATAGTAGAAATCAACATTTGACATCTCATTGGGCACGATGTTTTTGAAGCCCTGGTTTGTGCAGACTGAATGCTTAGAAACTGCGACAGCACCGATAGTCGCCCGTGTTGTGACGAGCAACGAACCTTCGGGAAGTAATTTGGCAGCAGAAGAACCGAGACCTTCAGCAGTAATGCGCTCATTCGTTTTCGAAAGACACTTACTTTCAAGTCGGGTGATCTCTGCAGGAGTCACCCAAGGTATCGTACCATTCCAATATGTTGGGATGTCACGGCTTGGTGTTCCGCCAGCATGCACTGTCCCAAGCGCCCTGACGGGTACTTGCTCCCAGTCAACAGGGAGTTTGGCCAGATATTCGGAATGGGCGCTACTTGCCATACCCCAATTCCCCCATGAACTCAGTAAGCTTGTCGACCGAGTCTTCCCTTTCCTCCTCAATATCCCTTAACGTCACCCGATACTTGTCCCACCAGTTCTCCACAGCGGCGATTACCTCCTGCCTGTGGGCGGTCACATAACTCTCCAAATGCCCGGCAAGTTTTTCATTGAGGATATCGAGGACCAGATTCCTGCAATCTTCATCAGAGAGCGCTTCGCGGGCCTCGTGCAGGCGTTTGATGAATTTTTTCTGAAGTTCCTTGAACCGCTTCTTGGCTTCTTTTAATTGGCTGGTTAGTTCCACATAAGGCTGGAGTTCTTTTTCCTGTTCCAGGCTCGCAATATTCTGCCTTGCCTGTTCTAGTTCTTTTAGGTAATCGGGGATCAATCCGGTCACCAGCGGATCATCGGCCAGGTCAAAGTGATTGCCCCTAACTTCTTCCATAGCAGCTTCTATGGTATCCACCCAGCCGTCAACCAATCCCCCAAAACCTTGGGCGATGAGGGTTTTTAGATCGAACTTGTTTTCATTCCACCATGTGGCAATCACGCCCGCTACCTTGAACCTGTCCAGTAACCCTACCGGCGTGATATCTGATAAAAATGCTTCTAAAAGACCGGTGCGCACCTCCATGAGGTTCTTGGTATCGGGCAGATCTATCAATGATTGTTTATGCTTTTCCCACCATCGATCAAAGGTATTTTTCAGCTTTGTTTCCTTTAGCTGTATCCCTTTTCCGGCCTCAATCCTTCTCTTAATATCACCCCGTTCAGTGAGCGTTGGGTCAAAATCATAGTAGTCCGCGTCACGTTCTACAAATATGGTTGAAATCTTCAGGCCGTGGGCATCAAGGAGATCCTTTTTCGATTCGACTTCGGCTTTGGGAATGCCCCCGATCAGGTGAGCGCGGACATCCTGGGGTTCGGGTGGAGGCGCATTATCCGCATACCGCCGGATGTTCAGGTTCCAGTCGTTGGACTTTATATCTTTTCTGGTAACAACAGCC
>JAUWBX010000332.1 GCA_030609625.1 Phycisphaerae bacterium | reverse complement strand
GAGCGAGATAACCTTTGTCGCAACCCCCGGCGGCCAGTACCTGATCGAGGTCGGCGGGTACAACGCTAACGAAACGAGCGGCCAGGGTATATTAAATATCAGCAGCGACTGCGACGAGCCGCCTGTCGGGCCTAACGACGATTGTATTGACGCAATACCCATCGGTAACGTATGGAACCTGCCGTTCAACACCAGCAATGCAACGCACGATGGTCCCGGCCACTGTATGACCAGCCAAAACATCTGGTACCGTTATATCGCTTCGAGCACGGGTAACGTTACCGTCAGCCTGTGCGGCAGCAGCTTCGACACAAAGCTCGCCGTCTATGACGGCGGCGACTGCGACCCGGCGCCGGGCAAAATGATAGAATGCAATGACGACTTCTGTGGTCGGCAGTCTGAGATCACCTTCCCCGCGATCGCCGGCAACCAGTACCTCATCGAGGTTGGGGGATGGACCGACACCAATAAGGGTCCAGGTGTGTTGAATATTTGTGTCGAAGGAGAGCCACCCCCCTGGCAGCCAAACGACGACTGCTATAACGCAAAGCAGATAGGTAACGTAACGAACCAGCCGTTCGACACATCCGACGCGACGTTCGATGGCCCCGGCCACTGTATGACCAGCCCAAACATCTGGTACCGCTATACCGCCACATGCACGGGTAGTGTTACTGTCAGCCTCTGTGGCAGCGGGTACGACACCAAGCTTGCCATCTATAATGGGCCTGACTGCAATCCGTCGCATAGCGATCTGATCGAGTGTAACGACGACTCCTGCGGTTGGCAGTCCGAGATTACCTTCGAGACGACCGCCGGCAAGCAGTACCTCATCGAAGTTGGCGGTTTCGGCTCTAACAGCGGTGAGGGAGTGATAAGTGTTAGCTGTGAGGGGATACCATCAATAGAATCAGACCTCGGCGATGCACCGGACAGCACTAACAATTTCAACAGGCGCATGACCGCATATCCCAAGGGAGGATATTCGGGAGTCCGTGCCCATTATCCCACTGTGTATAATGACGGCAGTGGTACCGGGCCTTATGGGCCGATTCACTTTAACTCTCTGGCTGTGGCTCATCTGGGTAAAAAGATTACTAATGAAACCGAAGCTGACATCGGCCAGGACCAGGATGTCCTCAACAACATCAGGCCCTCAGCCAACTCGCCGGACAATGACAAGGGCGACGATGGTGTTATCTTCCCGCTCAATATGCCACAGTGTCGCTGGACTACGTTTGACTATATTGTCAACGTTATCAACCCAGGTACCAAGCTTTGGGTCAATGTCTGGTGCGACTGGAACCGTGATGGTGACTGGGACGACGACAGCAACACCGACCCAGCTCTTATCTGCTCCAAGGGGATTGTATCGGAGTGGGCCGTACAAAATCAGTATCTTTTCAATCTGCCGGCCGGATTAAACCAGCTCACAACACCGGCATTCCTGTCCTGTCAACCATTTATCTCTCCCAAGGAGATGTGGATGAGGATAACTCTTTCTGAGAAGCCCTGGACGGGCGGCAGTGATCCCTGCGAAAGAGGTAATGGCGGTTCGGGACCACAGGATGGATACGAGATTGGCGAAACGGAAGATTACTACTTCATGCCCGATAGAAGCTTCTCGATATGTGAAGATTTCAACGGCGATGGGGTAATTAACCTCAAAGATTTGGCGGCTTTGACAACCGACTGGCTTGAGAACTGTCCTCCGTAGTAACTTTGTGGAATATCTGGTTTACAACAAACAAAGGCTGTGAGTGATTTTCACTCACAGCCTTTGTTATTATACCAATTCTAATTAAAAAATGCTGATAAGATTGCGTATAATGCCGGCTGAAAGACCTGGATTCCTGCTTTCGCAGGAATGACAATCCAGGCGGTCGGCAGAAGTTGAAATGAATCTATCCTTCGAGCGTCGATAAATTTGTCTATCATTGGTTATTAGTGTTTATTTGAGGCATGATTTCCCGGCTGAATCCCAGGTATCTCTTGCCACCAAAACAGCCAAATGAGTCTGCCCCAAAACAAATGGTTCTTCCTGTCCCTGCCTTAACAGAGATTCCCTGGACTATCAGTGACAATAATTGCTATTGCATACATTAATTACTGGCTCTGCGAAGTCTGTCAGCGAGACCGTCTATCTGGAAATACTCTTTCAGGCATACACTTTGAAAAAGGTATTTCGGCCCGTAGCATTTCACCCGCTTTGCCGGCGAGCCAAAGATAATGATCGCCTTGGATGTCTTCTTCATAGGGGATGAAAGGACTTGGGCCGACGGGAACTGCACGTACACACTTGAAATATTGCGTACCTTCGTCCATCTCGTCAAATTGTGCTAAGAAGAGCATCTCGGCGCCAATGTGAATGGCTGAGGAAGCCTGTAACCAGAAAAAGGAACCGTTGTTTCTGGGTCTGAAAGAACCGTCATCGTACCCCTTGAGGTTGAAACGTGAGAAACCTGGAAATATCACCGGAACATAATCCACGTTGTTGGATTGACACCAATTTATATCATCCGTTATTATTTGCGACCAAACTTTACGATACGATTCTTCCCGATAGGCTCCTACATGCCACGGCATTAATATGTCACACGTCTTTATGATGTGGTGAAACCTGATACGATCCTTGGGGTCCTGAACGACGGCGTTACCTCCGAATTCTCTCCATCGGGCGGGGACCCGCATCATGATGCTGAATCCACGCTCCACGAGTCCGGCGATTATAATCTCTGCTTCATCGAGATAGCCGATGTCGTTAGTGCCGGCAATGTCGTCGCTGAACCCGACACCACCGATTGCAATCAAAGGCTTGCCATTGTGGTGGAGAAAGGTAGGGTAGGCTACACGTTTAAACATATCGTACTTTTCGGTCATCTCGTCCAGATCGGCAAGAAGAACGTGTGAATACCCCTGCGCCATGCCGGTTAGGTCATATCGGATACTGATGGCACGATTATACTTCGTGGCAGCTTGCATGGCAGATTCAAACACCACATGGTAATGATTCTTAACGGTGGGTTTTGTAATCCGGTGTATGAAACGCTGCATAAAAGCGCCATCGATGCCATAATCAGCCATCCACTTAAAATGCAGATCTGCTGTTGATGCGTCATAGGAACTAAATACATAGGCCGGAGACCCGTCGGCATAGCGGAATGCCGTTTTGTATATTCTTTCATATTCAGTTATATCAGGCCAAAAATCAATGGTGCAGTGACCAGGTTTAAAGACACCGTTTTTCTGGTAATGAGTCCAATCTTTGTCAGCGCCATCCCCAGGAGCGTTAAACCACCCCTGGTAACCCGTCATAATCAATCCTTTGTATGAGTCGTAGCGTCCGCTGTCTCCAATACCATCGGGGGCATCATCAAGAATTGAAAGGTTCTCCTCCGTTGGAGTGTCCTCCGCAATGCTTCTCCCTGGCAAACTGGTGGACATGAGAATGCCCATTAATACAGCAATCACGGCAATTACAATCAGCAATTCGACCAGAGTAAATGCCTTCTTCACGCTTGCAGTCCTTTAGCCGTGGAGTAGTTAAACAGAGGAGCCCTGAACTTGCAGGCCCCCTCTGCCAGAAGCATCATTGGTAATTACGGCTCATTCGGGTCCGGACAGTCCAGGCCATTACATTCCAGCCAATTCCCAGTCAAGATATCCATATCCAGTTGATCCACAACACAATCGATTGATCTACGGTTCAGTTAGCGAATTATCCTTCTGCCAGTTTTCCAGCAGTATTAGCATATCATCAATATCTACCCGGCAGTCCCCATTGATATCCCCTTCCCCTACCAAGGGTACATAGTCCGGCAGTGACTGGGCTGCTTGGCAACTGTCGTTATACACGTTGATTATGACCGTGTCCGAACCGGTTTTTTCACCGTCCGAGGCATCCAACTGCAAGATATACTCGCCCAAGGCTGCCAGGGTAATACTCGTATCCTCGGAGCTCGGATCGGTAATCACGGCATCAGGGTTATTGGGGTCATCGGGTTCGCTAACCACCGTCCACT